>NZ_JAIQWX010000210.1 GCF_020164475.1 Pseudomonas sp. REP124
CTTGCCCGCGAAGAGGCCGGTTCAGGCGCTAGATACGGAAGCTATCGACCAACTGCTTCAACCGCACCGCCTGCTGCTCAAGTTCGGCACACGCCCGCAGTGTCGATTGCAGATTCTCCACCCCTTCCTGGTTCAGCGTATTGATTTCGGTGATGTCGACATTGATCGACTCCACCACCGCCGTCTGTTCCTCGGTCGCGGTGGCCACGGACTGGTTCATCCCGTCGATCTCGCCGATACGCCGGGTCACGCTGCCCAAGCGTTCGCCGGCCAGGTTGGCGATTTCCACGCTGTCCTGGCTGTGGCGCTGGCTGTCGTTCATGGTGCTGACCGATTCCCGGGCGCCGACCTGCAACTCCTCGATCATGCTCTGCACCTGCCGCGCCGATTCCTGGGTGCGGTGCGCCAGGTTGCGCACTTCATCGGCGACCACGGCAAACCCGCGCCCGGCTTCACCGGCCCGTGCCGCTTCAATGGCGGCATTGAGCGCCAGCAGATTGGTTTGCTCCGAGATACTGGTGATCACGTCGAGAATCTGCCCGATGTTCACGGTCTTGCTGTTGAGCGCTTCGATGTGGGTACTCGAGGCGTCGAGCAGGTTCGACAGCTGATCCATCGCGGCAATGCTGCGCTGCACCACCTGTTGACCATCCTCCGCCAGATTGCGGGCATCGCTGGCTTGGGTCGAGGCTTGCGCTGCGTTGTGCGCAATTTCCTGGGCCGCGGCGCCGAGCTCATTGATGGCGGCGACGACACTGCTGGTGCGCGAGGCTTGCTGGTCGCAATTCTCCATCGACGAGTTGGAAGCCGCGACCACCCGCAGCGCGACCTCGTTGACGTGCCCGGTGGCCGAGGACACTTCACGGATCGATCCATGAATGCGCTCGACGAAACGGTTGAACGCTTTGCCCAGCAGGCCGAATTCGTCGTTGTTCTGGATCGTCAGGCGCTTGGTCAGGTCGCCTTCACCGTTGGCGATGTCTTCCATGGCCCGGGTCATGACTTGCAGCG
Source organism: Pseudomonas sp. REP124 (assembly GCF_020164475.1). Classification (GTDB taxonomy): domain Bacteria; phylum Pseudomonadota; class Gammaproteobacteria; order Pseudomonadales; family Pseudomonadaceae; genus Aquipseudomonas. Next base: position 1,012 of record NZ_JAIQWX010000210.1, read on the forward strand.
GCTGGATCAGGATGCGGATCAACAGGCCCAGCAAGGCAATGATGATCCCGGCGGCGATGACCGTGGCCACCACCGCCGACGCGCGAAATTCGCTGAGCTTCGAGAAGGCCTTGTCCTTGTCCACCGACAGTCCGATGTACCAGTTCACCGAAGACAGCCCATCGATTGGGCTGAATGTGACGATCTGGGTTTTGCCATCGACCTCGGTTTCACTGAAGTCGCTGCTGACCCTCGGGGTGTTTTTCGGGTACGCCTCGGCCAGGGACTTGGTGACCAGATCCTTGTCCGGGTGCACCAGGATCTTGCCGTCGGCGCTGACCAGGAAGGCATGACCCATGCCGCCGAAATCCAGCGCGTTGAGGCTGTCGATGATCATCTGTAGGCTCAGGTCGCCACCGACCACGCCGATGTGCCGGGTCTCATCGAACACGCTCTGGACGATGGAAATCACCAGCTTGCCGGTGGAAATGTCGATGTAAGGCTCGGTCAGCACCGATCCGCTGGTGGTCTGGGCGCTTTTGTACCAGTCCCGTTTACGGGGATCGAAGCCTTCCGGCATGTTCGCGTCCGGGCGGATGGTGAAAAAACCATCGCTGTTGCCCATGAACACGGCGACAAAAGCCGTGGTCATCGCCTTCTGTTCAAACAGATCGGTGATGTTTGCAAGCGTCGGGTTGAGTGCGATGTTTTGCGCGAGGTTTTCAACCAGCAGGCTGCGACCGTTCAGCCAGGTCTGGATGTTGTTGGCAGTCACACTGCCCATTTCCTGAAGGTAATTATCGAGGTTGTTTCGGATCGCATTACGTTGCATCGAGTCGTTGTACAACGTGAATGCGGCGAAGGCGAGAGTGACGATGAGGGCGGCGGCAAGCAGGATCTTATGGCTGAAGCGCATATTTTTATTCATGGCTTGGGTTTTCCAATAAGGTCTTAATGCCCTCGGCGTGCTTTATTAAAGGAACGCCGTGGGCGGCGTTGAATCAGGTCGGTGTTTGCGCCGTCGCCTTAGCGCAAGACCAACACTGTTCAATCATGGATATCGGCCGCGATCGATCAAAGATTAATCAAGGTGGGCAAAATGCACGATTCAGCGCAACTCGTTATCGGTGCCGATCCTTCAGGGCAGCCGATTTCCCAGGCCATGCGCCTGGCCAATCGTCACGGTCTGATCGCCGGTGCGACCGGTACCGGCAAAACGGTCACCTTGCAACGACTGGCCGAAGCCTTCAGCGATGCAGGCGTGGCGGTGTTTGCAGCGGATATCAAGGGTGACCTGTGCGGTCTGGGGGCCGCGGGTAATCCACAGGGCAAAGTCGCCGAGCGGATCGCCGGGATGCCCTGGCTGAACCACAAATCGGCGTCATATCCGGTAACGCTTTGGGATATTCACGGCAAATCCGGTCATCCCTTGCGCACGACATTGAGCGAGATGGGACCGTTGTTGCTGGGCAGCCTGCTGGAACTCACCGACAGTCAACAATCTGCGCTGTATGCCGCATTCAAGGTCGCCGATCGCGAAGGCCTGTTGCTGCTGGATCTGAAGGACCTGAAGGCGCTGCTCAATCATCTAAAGGATCATCCGGAACTGCTGGGGGACGACGCGGCGCTGATGACCACCGGTTCCAGTCAGGCGCTGTTGCGGCGCCTGGCGACCCTTGAACAACAGGGCGCCGAGGCCCTGTTCGGCGAGCCGGCGCTGCAACTCGAGGACATCCTGCAACCGACCGCCGACGGGCGAGGGCGCATCCACCTGCTTGATGCCAGTCGTCTGGTGCACGAAGCACCGAAGGTCTACGCGACCTTCCTGTTGTGGCTGCTGGCGGAATTGTTCGAACAGCTGCCAGAGCGCGGCGATGCGGACAAACCGCTGCTGGCGCTGTTTTTCGATGAGGCGCATCTGCTGTTCACCGGCACGCCCAAGGCTTTGCAGGATCGTCTGGAACAGGTAGTGCGGCTGATCCGCTCGAAAGGCGTCGGGGTGTATTTCGTCACCCAGTCGCCGGGTGACTTGCCGGACGATGTGCTGGCTCAGCTCGGTCTGCGCATCCAGCACGGTTTACGCGCGTTTACCGCGAAGGAGCAGAAATCCCTGCGGGCGGTGGCGGACGGCTTCCGGCCGAACCCGGCGTTCGATGCCTTGGCGGTACTGACCGAGTTGGGGATTGGTGAAGCGCTGGTGGGCACCTTGCAGGAAAAGGGCACGCCGGAGATGGTCCAGCGGGTGCTGGTAGCGCCGCCGCAGTCACGGATCGGTCCGCTGAGCGATACCGAGCGCACGATGCTGATCGCGGGATCGCCGTTCCAGGGACGTTATGACAAACCGATCGACCGCGAATCGGCCTATGAAGTGCTGATGGGACGCAAGGGGCTGGCGCCGGAAGCCGAGGCTGAAAAGCCGGCAAAGCAGGAGCCAAGCTTCACCGAGCAGGCCGGAGAGTTTCTCGGCACGGCGGCGGGGCAGGCGCTGAAATCGGCGATGCGCCAGGCGGCGAATCAACTGGGTCGGCAGTTGGTGCGGGGCTTGATGGGATCATTGCTCGGCGGCAGCAAACGCCGCTAATCCCACTCACCTTGTAGGAGCGAGGCTTGCCCGCGAAGAGGCCCTCGAGGGCGCTAAAAGCTTCGCGGGCAAGCCTCGCTCCTACAGGGATTGTCTGGGCAGGATTCAGGTCTTGGGCCTAGCATGCGCCGCCAACCGCTCCAGCGCCGCCCGCAGCTTCGGATCATTGATGCCATCGGCCGTCGCCTGAATGGTCGCCGCCGCATCCACGGACAAATCAACGGTATGCCCCGCAGCCCCGCGATGAACGGTGGGCGGCTGGACCTTGAACAGAATTCGCATGAGGCTGGAAAACTCATCGAACATCTGCAACTGCCGTTGCAGGCGTTTTTGCTGGTAGCGCAGGCGGGTGGCCCAGTGGCCATCAGTGACGATCAACAAAAGATTGCCATCGCGCCACGAGGCTACATGGCAGTGTTCGCGCGCGGCGGGTTGCAGTTGGCTGTCGAGCAGTCGTTGCAGATGACTCAGGCGTTGGGCATGGCCGAGCATGGCTTTGAGCGGTTTGGCTTCGCGTAGCAGGACGGCGGGTGCTCTGGCCGTGAGAGGGCGAAATGCCATGATCAGACACCTGAAGTAACAGAGCCGCCATGGTAGCAGAAAGCAGCAGATTCGCCCGACCCATTGCTTTGCGCGCGCTTTCCCCATTAAATCAACAGATAACTTCTTCCGTTCATGGCTTGAAGTTGACCCATTTGCCCCTATTTTAAGTGAGCCCCGTCAAAGCGCTGAGCCAGCATCGTGGAATAACGCCACTTTCCTCACCATCGTTTCCGGGTAGAATGCTCGTTCGCATGCGGCCATGAGGGCTGCACGGGCGACGCTCACGGGGCCGCCCTCCATCCCTTTAGTGTGGAAGATCCTGCCGATATGTTTGCGCCTTTGTTAAAGAAACTTTTTGGAAGCAAGAACGAGCGTGAAGTCAAACGCATGCTCAAGACGGTACAAGTCGTCAATGCCTTCGAAGAGCAAATGGTGGCCCTTTCGGACGATCAATTGCGTGCCAAGACGGAAGAGTTCAAGGCCCGCATCGCCAAAGGGGAAACCCTCGACAAGCTGCTGCCAGAAGCCTTTGCGGTTGCCCGTGAAGCCGGCAAGCGCGTCATGGGTATGCGTCACTTCGATGTCCAACTGATCGGTGGCATGACCTTGCATGAAGGCAAGATCGCCGAAATGCGTACCGGTGAAGGCAAAACCCTGGTGGGTACCCTGGGCGTTTACCTCAACGCGTTGTCCGGCAAGGGCGTGCACGTTGTGACCGTGAACGACTACCTGGCCCGCCGTGACGCCAACTGGATGCGTCCGCTCTACGAATTCCTCGGCCTGACCGTCGGCGTGGTCACGCCGTTCCAGCCGCCTGAGGAAAAGCGCGCCGCCTACGCCGCCGACATCACCTACGGCACCAACAACGAATTCGGTTTCGATTACCTGCGCGACAACATGGCGTTCAGCATGGAAGAAAAATTCCAGCGCGAACTCAATTTCGCCGTGATCGACGAAGTCGACTCCATCCTCATCGACGAAGCCCGTACTCCGCTGATCATTTCCGGTCAGGCCGAGGACAGCTCCAAGCTGTACATGGAGATCAACAAACTGATCCCGCAGCTGGAACTGCACGTCGAAGAAGTGGAAGGCGAAGTCACCAAGGCCGGTCACTACACCGTCGACGAGAAGACCCGTCAGGTCGAGCTCAACGAAGCCGGTCACCAGTTCGTCGAAGAGGCGCTGAACCGTCTGGGCCTGCTGGCTGACGGCGAAAGCCTGTACTCGGCGCACAACCTGAGTCTGCTGACTCACGTTTACGCCGGTCTGCGCGCGCACAAGCTGTTCCACCGCAACGTCGAATACATCGTGCAGGAAGGCCAGGTCGTCCTGGTCGACGAGCACACCGGCCGTACCATGCCGGGCCGTCGCCTGTCCGAAGGCCTGCACCAGGCCATCGAAGCCAAGGAACACCTGAACATCCAGGCCGAAAGCCAGACCCTGGCTTCGACCACCTTCCAGAACTACTTCCGTCTGTACGACAAGTTGTCCGGCATGACCGGTACGGCCGACACCGAAGCGTTCGAGTTCCATCAGATCTACGGCCTGCCGGTGCTGGTCATTCCGACCAACAAGCCCCTGGCCCGTAAAGACTACAACGACCTGGTGTTCCTGACCGCCGACGAGAAATACGCGGCGATCGTCAACGACATCAAGGAAAGCATGGCCGCCGGCCGTCCGGTGCTGGTGGGTACTGCCACCATTGAAACCTCCGAGCACATGTCCAGCCTTCTGGTGAAGGAAGGCATCGAGCACAAGGTTCTCAACGCCAAGTTCCACGAAAAGGAAGCCGAGATCATTGCCCAGGCCGGTCGCCCAGGCGCACTGACCATTGCTACCAACATGGCCGGTCGTGGTACCGACATTCTGTTGGGCGGTAACTGGGAAGTGGAAGTGGCCTCCCTGGAAAACCCGACGCCTGAGCAGATCGCACAGATCAAGGCCGACTGGCAGAAGCGTCACCAGCAAGTGCTCGAGTCGGGCGGTTTGCAGGTTATCGCCTCCGAGCGTCACGAATCGCGCCGTATCGACAACCAGCTTCGTGGTCGTGCCGGTCGTCAGGGTGACGCCGGTTCCAGCCGTTTCTACCTGTCCCTGGAAGACAGCCTGATGCGCATCTTCGCCTCTGACCGGGTGAAGAACTTCATGAAGGCTCTGGGCATGCAGCCTGGCGAAGCGATCGAGCACCGCATGGTGACCAACGCCATCGAAAAGGCTCAGCGCAAGGTTGAAGGTCGCAACTTCGACATCCGTAAGCAATTGCTCGAGTTCGACGACGTCAACAACGAACAGCGTAAAGTGATCTATCACATGCGTAACACGTTGCTGGCCGCCGACAACATCGGTGAAACCATCGCCGACTTCCGTCAGGACGTACTCAACGCCACCGTCAGCGCGCACATTCCGCCGCAATCGCTGCCTGAGCAGTGGGACGTGGCGGGTCTGGAAGCCACCATCCAAAGCGACTTCGGTGTGGCGCTGCCGATTCAGCAATGGCTCGACGAAGACGATCATCTGTACGAAGAGACCCTGCGCGACAAACTGATGCAGGAACTGATGGCCGCGTACAACGAGAAAGAAGACCAGGCCGGCGCCGAAGCGCTGCGCACCTTCGAGAAGCAAATCGTTCTGCGTGTTCTGGACGACCTGTGGAAAGACCACCTGTCGACCATGGACCACCTGCGTCACGGTATCCACCTGCGTGGTTATGCCCAGAAGAACCCGAAGCAGGAGTACAAGCGCGAGTCGTTCACACTGTTCTCCGAACTGCTGGATTCGATCAAGCGCGACTCGATCCGCGTGCTGTCCCATGTTCAGGTACGTCGCGAAGATCCGGCCGAGGAAGAAGCCCGTCTGCGTCAGGAAGCCGAAGCTCTGGCGGCGCGCATGCAGTTCCAGCACGACGAAGCTCCTGGTCTTGAGCAACCGGAACTGCTTGGTGAAGAGGTCGATGTCGCCCTCGCCGCCGCACCGGTTCGCAACGAGCAGAAGCTGGGCCGCAACGAACTGTGCTACTGCGGTTCGGGCAAGAAGTTCAAGCATTGCCACGGGCAGATCCAGTAAAACCCGTTTGATACCTTGAAATACCCGCGCCGCGACCGGCTCCTGCCGTCGCGGCGTTTTGCCATTTAAACCACCGCTCCCGCCGAGCGGTGCAGACATCATCTAGTGAGGAGCGCATTCATGGCTGTTGGTCTTGGTCCTTTGCCAACGTTGCACCCGGTTGCCGGTTTTGAACTCGGTATCGCATCGGCCGGCATCAAGCGCCCGGGGCGCAAGGATGTCGTGGTCATGCGCTGTGTCGAAGGCTCGACCGTCGCAGGCGTGTTCACCCTGAACGCTTTCTGCGCAGCTCCGGTGATTCTGGCCAAGCAACGCGTGCAAGGCCCGGTGCGTTACCTGCTGACCAACACCGGCAATGCCAACGCCGGTACCGGTGAGCCGGGCCTGGCCGCCGCCGAGCGCACCTGCGCCAAGCTGGCCGAGCTGACTGGTGTCGATGCCAGCCAGGTGCTGCCGTACTCCACCGGCGTAATCGGCGAACCGCTGCCGGTCGAGAAGATCGAAGGCGCGTTGCAAGCCGCCCTCGACGACCTGTCGGTCAACAACTGGGAAGCCGCCGCCACTGGCATCATGACCACCGATACCCTGCCGAAAGGCGCGAGCCGCCAGTTCCAGCACGATGGTGTGACCGTCACCGTGACCGGCATCAGCAAGGGCGCGGGCATGATTCGTCCGAACATGGCCACCATGCTCGGCTACATCGCCACCGACGCCAAAGTCTCCCGTGACGTGCTGCAGAACCTGATGCTCGACGGCGCCAACAAGTCGTTCAACCGCATCACCATCGACGGCGACACCTCGACCAACGACTGCTGCATGCTGATCGCCACCGGTCAGGCCGCACTGCCGGAAATCACCCGTGCCGAAGGCGAACTGTTCGCCAAGCTCAAGCAGGCGGTGTTCGAAGTGTGCATGGACGTGGCCCAGGCCATCGTTCGCGACGGTGAAGGCGCGACCAAGTTCGTGACCGTTGAAGTCAATGGCGGCGGCAATCACCAGGAATGCCTGGACGTCGGCTACACCGTGGCTCACTCGCCGCTGATCAAGACCGCACTGTTCGCCTCCGATCCGAACTGGGGCCGCATCCTGGCTGCCGTTGGCCGTGCCGGCGTACCGAACCTGGACGTGAGCAAGATCGACGTGTTCCTTGGCGAAGTGTGCATCGCCAGCCGTGGCGCCCGCGCTGCCACCTACACCGAAGCCCAGGGCGCGGCGGTGATGCAGCAGGAAGAAATCACCATCCGTATCGAACTGGGTCGCGGCGATTGCAGCGAAACCATCTGGACGACCGACCTGTCGCACGAGTATGTGAAGATCAACGCCGAGTACCGTACTTAAGTCCGCGTTGACCCTATCGCG
>NZ_JAIQWX010000211.1 GCF_020164475.1 Pseudomonas sp. REP124
CGGCCCTACGCGGTCTCAGGCACCCGGAACAAAGTGCTTCTGCGCCGTACCACGAGCAATCAGGCGGGAGATGTAATCGAGCTTCTGCGCGTCCTGATCGACGAAGCGGAAGGTCAGCTGCAGCCATTCGCTGTCAGGCTTGGGTTCGTGGGCGACGATGGCGTGCAGGTAGCCGTTCAGACGCGCTGTCTCGGCGCTCTCGCCTTGCTCCAGGTCGAGCACGGCGCTGTCGAGCACTTGCGGCAGGGCGTCGGTACGCTTGATCACCAGCAGCGCTTCCTTGAGGCTCAGGGCCTTGATCACGCATTGCTGGATACCGTTAGGCAAACGCAATTGACCTTGGCCACGCCCTCCTCCGGCTGCAGCCGCGGGAGTCGGCGCCTTGACCGGCGGGCTGTTGAGCAGGCCACGCGAAGGAGCGGCAGCAGGTGCGGCAGGCGCAGCGACAGTCGCAGCCACCACAGGCGCCTTGCCGCCGGTCAACGCATTCAACGAATCATTGGCATAGGCCGAGACGGTTTTGGTGCTCGCCGTGTTGATCAGCGAATCCAGCTTGCCGACCTTGTGCAGCGCCTGCTTGACCTTGGTGATCAGTTGCTCGTTGGTGAACGGCTTGCTCACATAACCGGATACCCCGGCCTGGATCGCCTGCACCACGTTCTCCTTGTCGCCACGGCTGGTCACCATCACGAACGGCATACCCTTGAGGCTTTCCTGCTCACGGCACCAGGTCAGCAGCTCCAGACCCGACATCTCCGGCATTTCCCAGTCGCACAGGACCAGATCGAACGCCTCGCGCGCCAGCAGGGCCTGAGCCTTTCTGCCGTTGACCGCATCTTCGATGCGCATGCCCGGAAAATAGTTACGCAGGCATTTTTTCACCAGGTCACGAATGAACGAGGCATCGTCCACGACCAACACACTGACCTTACTCATCCAAAACCCCTTTAAAAAATCCCGGCCAGCATACCGCTTTACTGATGGCACTTTGCCAAAAACCTTCAGTCACGCCGGGACTTTCGTTCGCGGGTGCTGCTTTTCGAATTCGTGAGCCGCAAATGAAAACGCCCGGCCAAAGGGCCGGGCGCTTCTCTGGGGCAACCTTACTTATCGTCAGCTTCGCCCGGAACATTAGCGGTTTCGCCGCTTGTTCCTTCAACTTCTTCCTTCATGCGCTTGAGGCCCATGTGGCGCACGTCAGTGCCGCGCACCAGGTAAATCACCAGCTCGGAGATGTTGCGCGCGTGGTCACCGATACGCTCCAGCGAACGCAGTACCCAGATGATGCTCAAGACCCGCGAGATAGAGCGCGGGTCTTCCATCATGTAGGTCGCCAGCTCGCGCAGCGCGGTCTTGTATTCGCGGTCGATGATCTTGTCGTACTGCGCCACCGACAACGCAAGGTCTGCATCGAAACGGGCAAAAGCGTCCAGCGCATCGCGGACCATGTTGCGGACCTGGTCGCCGATGTGGCGAACCTCGACGTAACCGCGCGGCGCCTCACCTTCTTCGCACAGCTGAATGGCGCGACGGGCGATTTTGGTCGCTTCGTCACCGATGCGCTCCAGGTCGATCACCGACTTGGAGATGCTGATGATCAGACGCAAGTCCGACGCTGCCGGCTGGCGACGGGCCAGAATGCGCAAGCACTCTTCGTCGATGTTGCGTTCCATCTGATTGATCTGGTCGTCGATCTCGCGCACCTGCTGCGCCAGACCCGAGTCGGCTTCGATCAGCGCGGTGACCGCGTCGTTGACCTGCTTCTCGACCAGCCCGCCCATGGCCAGGAGGTGGCTGCGCACTTCCTCGAGTTCGGCGTTGAATTGCTGGGAGATGTGATGGGTCAAGCCTTCCTTAGAAATCATGGGTTTGCTCCGCAAAAGCTGTGAGCTGCAAGCATCAAGCTGCAAGCTGTTTCGTTTCGTACTCGGTCCGCTTTACTTGCCGCTTGTAGCTTGCGGCTCGCAGCTGCTTCTAGCCATACCGACCGGTGATGTAGTCTTCGGTCTGCTTCTTCGCCGGGTTGGTGAACAGGGTATCGGTGTCGCCGAATTCCACCAGTTTGCCCATGTACATGAACGCCGTGTAGTCGGAAACCCGCGCGGCCTGCTGCATGTTGTGGGTCACGATGACGATGGTGAACTTGGATTTCAGTTCGTAGATCAGCTCTTCGACTTTCAGCGTGGAGATCGGGTCGAGTGCCGAGCAGGGTTCGTCGAGCAGCAGGACTTCCGGCTCAACCGCGATAGTGCGAGCGATCACCAGACGCTGCTGTTGACCGCCGGATAGGCCCAGTGCCGATTCGTGCAGGCGGTCTTTCACTTCATCCCACAGCGCCGCGCCTTTCAACGCCCACTCCACGGCTTCGTCGAGCACGCGCTTCTTGTTGATGCCCTGGATGCGCAGGCCGTAGACCACGTTTTCGTAGATGGTTTTCGGGAACGGGTTCGGCTTCTGGAACACCATGCCGACACGACGACGCAGCTCGGCCACGTCTTCGCCTTTGCGATAGATGTTATTGCCGTACAGGTTGATCTCGCCTTCAACGCGGCAGCCGTCGACCAGGTCGTTCATGCGGTTAAAGGTACGCAGCAGGGTCGACTTGCCGCAGCCGGACGGGCCGATGAAGGCAGTCACACGCTGTTTCGGAATGTTCATGCTGACGTCATACAGCGCTTGTTTCTCGCCGTAGAACAGGCTCAGGCCCGGCACTTCGATCGCCACGGTTTCCTGCGCCAGGTTCAGGCTCTGCTTGTCGCGACCCAGGGCCGACATGTTGATGCCGTGGGTATGTGTTTCGTGCTGCATGGGAGGCTCCCTGTGCTAACAAATTCGGTTTGGAACGCCCTTTTGGCTGTTCCATTAATAGTCCGGTAGACGCCGATCAGGGTGGGAGCGGGCTTGCTCGCGAATGCATTCTTGCATTCACCGATGATGTCGACTGACACATCGCTTTCGCGAGCAAGCCCGCTCCCACAGGGGATCAGCTATCCAGCGCTTTGTATTTTTCGCGCAGGTGGTTACGAATCCACACTGCCGACAGGTTCAACGTGGCGATCACCAACACCAGCAGCAGCGCCGTGGCGTACACCAGCGGTCGCGCGGCTTCGACGTTCGGGCTCTGGAAGCCGACGTCATAAATGTGGAAGCCCAGGTGCATGATCTTCTGATCCAGGTGCAGGTACGGGTAGTTGCCATCCACCGGCAGCGACGGCGCCAGCTTCACCACACCCACCAGCATCAGCGGCGCCACTTCACCGGCGGCGCGGGCCACGGCGAGGATCATGCCGGTCATCATCGCCGGGCTGGCCATCGGCAGCACGATCTTCCACAGGGTTTCGGCCTTGGTCGCGCCGAGCGCCAGCGAACCTTCGCGTACGGTGCGAGGAATCCGCGCCAGACCTTCTTCAGTGGCCACGATCACCACCGGCACTGCCAACAGCGCCAGGGTCAACGAAGCCCACAGCAGACCCGGCGTACCGAAAGTCGGCGCCGGCAAGGCTTCAGGGAAGAACAGACGGTCGAGCGAACCACCCAGCACGTAGACGAAGAAGCCCAGACCGAACACGCCGTAAACGATCGCCGGAACGCCCGCCAGGTTGTTCACCGCAATGCGGATCACCCGGGTCAACGCGTTCTGCTTGGCGTATTCACGCAGGTACACGGCCGCCAGCACGCCGAACGGGGTCACGATCATCGCCATGATCAGGGTCATCATCACGGTGCCGAAGATCGCCGGGAAAATACCGCCTTCGGTGTTCGCCTCACGCGGATCGTCGCTGAGGAATTCCCAGACCTTGCTGAAGTAGAAACCGACCTTGGTGAAAGTGCCCATGGCGTTCGGCTGGTAGGCATGAACCACCTTACCCAGACCGATTTCGATTTCCTTGCCGTTGGCGTCGCGGGCGGTAAGGCTGTCACGGTTGAACTGTGCGTGCAGGTCGGTAAGACGCGCTTCGACGTCCTGATAACGCGCATTGAGCTCGGCACGCTCGGCGTCCATGTCCGCTTGCGCGGCCGGGTCGAGTTTACCTTCCAGCTCCAGTTTGCGACCGTGCAGACGGATACGCTCCAGACCTGAGTTGATCGCGCCGATATCGACTTTTTCCAGGGTCTTTAGCTGGGCAGCCAGCTTGTTCACCCGATCGATTCGCGCCTGCAGCTCAGGCCAGGCCGCTTCGCCTTCGGCGACCACCTTGCCGTCCTGTTTGACGTTGACCAGGTAGCCGTAGAAGTTGCCCCACTCGCGACGCTCGATGGCCATCAGCTCCACCGGCGTGGTCTGGTTGGTCAGCCACTCGCCGACGATCCAGGTGAAGTCGTTGCCGTTCAGGTCACGGTTACCGACCTTGATCAGCTCGCGGGTCATGAATTCCGGACCTTCATCCGGAACCGGCAGGCCGGCACTCTTCAAACGAGCACGCGGCACTTCTTCCTTCTGCACCACTTCACCGACGACCAGGTGATTGCCCTGGCCCGGCACGTCGTAGCTGGCGTGCACCAGATCCGCCGGCCAGAAGTGACCCAGACCGCGCACGGCGATCACTGCCAGCAGGCCAATGGTCATGATGACCGCGATGGACACCGCGCCACCGCTGATCCAGACACCTGGAGCGCCGCTCTTGAACCATCCTTTCAGGGAGTTCTGTTTCACAGACTTCTACCTTTCTTAAAGCGACGAGTATTTCTTGCGCAGACGCTGACGAATCAGTTCCGCGAGGGTGTTCATGATGAAGGTGAACAACAGCAGCACCAGCGCCGAGAGGAACAGCACGCGGTAGTGGCTGCCGCCGACTTCCGACTCGGGCATTTCCACCGCCACGTTGGCGGCCAGGGTGCGCAGACCTTCGAACAGGTTCATTTCCATGACCGGGGTGTTGCCGGTGGCCATCAGTACGATCATGGTTTCACCGACCGCACGGCCCATGCCGATCATCAACGCCGAGAAGATGCCCGGGCTGGCGGTGAGGATCACCACGCGGGTCATGGTCTGCCATGGTGTTGCGCCAAGTGCCAGGGAACCGAGGGTCAGGCCGCGAGGCACACTGAACACGGCGTCTTCGGCGATGGAGTAGATGTTCGGGATTACCGCGAAGCCCATGGCCAGACCGACCACCAGTGCGTTGCGCTGGTCGTAGGTGATACCCAGGTCGTGGGAGATCCACAGGCGCATGTCGCCGCCGAAGAACCAGTTTTCCATGAACGGGCTCATGTACAGCGACAACCAGCCCACGAACAGGATCACCGGAATCAGCAGCGCACTTTCCCAGCCATCCGGGATGCGCAGGCGAATCGACTCAGGCAGACGACTGAAGGCGAAACCGGCGACCAGAATGCCGATCGGCAGCAACATCAGCAGGCTGAAGATGCCGGGCAGATGTCCTTCCACATACGGCGCGAGGAACAGACCGGCGAAGAAACCGAGGATCACCGTCGGCATCGCTTCCATCAGCTCGATCACCGGCTTGACCTTGCGACGCATGCCCGGGGCCATGAAGTAGGCGGTGTAGATCGCAGCGGCAACGGCCAGAGGCGCGGCCAGCAGCATGGCGTAGAACGCGGCTTTCAGGGTACCGAAGGTCAGCGGCGAGAGGCTCAGCTTCGGTTCGAAGTCAGTGTTGGCGGCGGTCGATTGCCAGACGTATTTAGGCTCGTCGTAGTTCTCGTACCAGACCTTGCTCCACAACGCGCTCCAGGAAACTTCCGGGTGCGGGTTGTCCAGCAGCAACGGATGGATCTTGCCGCCGGCTTCCACGATCACGCGGTTGGCCCGTGGTGACAGACCGAACAGGCCCTGGCCTTCCACCACCTGATCCACCAGCAGGGTGCGATGCGCGGTGCTGTGGAACACGCCGAGCTTGCCGGAAGCATCCAGGGCAACGAAGCCCTTGCGACGTTCTTCAGCGGTGATTTCGACGATCGGCGTCGTGCCCATCTGGAAGGTACGGATCAGCTTCAGGCGCTGTTCGCCATCGGGGTCGCGCGCCATGAACCACTGGGCCAGACCGCCTTTGGAGTCGCCGATGATCAGCGAGATGCCGCCCACCAGTTGATTGGTGGCGGTGACTTGAGCTTCGCCATCTTCCAGCAGTTTGTAGCGACCGTTGAGACTCTTGTCGCGCAGGCTGAACACGTCGGCCTGAGCACGACCGTTGATTACGTACAGCCACTGCTGACGTGGGTCGACGAAGATGTTCTTCACAGGCTCAGTCATTTGCGGCAGGTCGATACGCTTCTGCTCGTTGGTGACTTCGCCGGTCATCATGTTTTCTTCGCTGGTCAGCGACAGGACATTGAGTTGCGAACCGGTGGAGCCAACCAGCATCAGGGTCGAATCGGTGGCGTTGAGGCTGACGTGCTCCAGCGCACCGCCGCCTTCGTTCAGGGCGATTGGCGCTTCGCCGTATGGGTATTCGATGGCCGGCGTGATGGTTTTCTTGCCGTCCGGATAGCTGACTTTATAGGTGTGACGGAACACCAGCGCCTGGCCGTTGGACAGTCCCACCGCTACCAATGGATGACCTGGCTGATCTTCACCGATGGAGGTCACGGAGGCACCGGCTGGAACCGGCAGATCGACGCGCTTGAGTTCAGCGCCACTGTCGATGTCGAAGAACAAGGCCTGGCCCTTGTCGGAAACCCGCATCGCCACCTGGTTCTGTTCTTCCAGGGAGATCATCAACGGCTTGCCGGCATCTTGCATCCAGGCAGGCGTGATGGCGTCGTTGGACGTCAGACTGGCACCCTGGAACAGAGGTGCGACGACGTAGGCAAGGAAGAAGAAAATCAGAGTAATCGCACCCAGCACGGCAAGGCCGCCAACGAGGACGTACCAGCGGGTCAGGCGATCTTTCAGCGCGCGAATGCGGCGCTTGCGTTGCAGCTCAGGCGTATTGAAATCAATGCGCTTGGGGGGATTTGTAGTCATGTTGGAATTGGCCAGATCATTCATTCGCACACCCTAGCGATCCTGTATGACAGAAAGATGACAGTGCAGTGACGCGACAAATCCTCCGCTGGCGGTACCAGCAGGGGATAGAAAATATGTGGGCCGGCGTAGCGGCATTCGCAGGAGCAGAGCTTGCTCGCGAAGGGGTCGTTACATTCAACGTTTATGCTGACTGAACCGCCGCCTTCGCGAGCAAACTTCGCGCCTACAGGTCCGAGATGTAGCCCGGACCTAGGGTTTTACTTTTTTGCGACTTCAGCGCCGCCTTCCTGCAGACCCAGGTCAGCCAGTGCTTTCGCAGCAACCTTGGCTGGCAGAGGGATGTAACCGTCTTTAACTACAACTTCCTGACCCTGCTTGGACAGAACCAGTTTCACGAACTCGGCTTCCAGCGGGGCCAGAGGCTTGTTCGGGGCCTTGTTCACGTATACGTACAGGAAGCGGGACAGCGGATACTTGCCGTTCAGGGCGTTTTCTTCGGTGTCTTCGATGAAGTCCTGGCTGCCTTTCTTGGCCAGTGCAACAGTTTTCACGCTGGCGGTCTTGTAACCGATACCCGAGTAACCGATGCCGTTCAGCGAGGAGCTGATGGACTGAACGACCGAAGCCGAACCTGGTTGCTCGTTCACGTTAGCCTTGTAGTCGCCTTTGCACAGGGCTTCTTCCTTGAAGTAGCCGTAGGTGCCGGATACCGAGTTACGACCGAACAGTTGAACCGGCTTGTTGGCCAGGTCGCCGGTCACACCCAGGTCACCCCAGGTTTTCACATCGGCTTTAGCGCCGCACAGACGGGTGGACGAGAAGATCGCATCGACCTGTTCCATGGTCAGGTGCTGGATCGGGTTGTCCTTGTGTACGAAAACAGCCAGGGCGTCCACGGCAACCGGGATAGCGGTTGGCTTGTAGCCGTATTTCTGTTCGAAGGCAGCCAGTTCGGTGTCCTTCATCTTGCGGCTCATCGGGCCCAGGTTAGAGGTGCCTTCAGTCAGCGCAGGTGGCGCGGTGGCGGAGCCAGCGGCCTGAATCTGGATGTTTACGTTCGGGTATTCTTTTTTGTAGTTCTCAGCCCAGAGGGTCATGAGGTTGGCCAGGGTGTCGGAACCAACGCTGGACAGGTTGCCCGACACACCGGTGGTCTTGGTGTAGCTCGGGATAGCAGGGTCAACAGCGGCAACCGCGTTGGCAGTCGCAACGCCAGCAGCGACAAAAGTCATTGCCGCCATCAAACGCTTCAGTTTCATGCCTTACTCCTAGCAGATAGGTGTTTTAAGTCGGGGCCAAGTATCAGCAGGCCATGTGAACACTCTATGTCTGGAATGTGACAATTGGATGAAAGGCCAGTATTGGGCCTCTACACGAAGTTTGGGGATACCCCATCGCGAGCAGGCTCGCTCCCACATTGATCACGCTGTATCTGT
>NZ_JAIQWX010000212.1 GCF_020164475.1 Pseudomonas sp. REP124
TTTTGCATTCCATCAGCGGTATCGGGATGCAATCAAACCGCAGCGTTATAAAACTGCTCGCTACTCTTCTGCTCCACCAACGCCTGCTCGATCGCCGCCTGATGCACCTCATCGGCATGCTCTTCCCGCGCTTCGGGCAGGATGCCCAGCCGCGAGAACAGTTGCATGTCCTTGTCAGCCTGCGGGTTGGCGGTGGTCAGCAGTTTTTCGCCGTAGAAAATCGAGTTGGCGCCGGCGAAGAAGGCCAGGGCCTGCATCTGCTCGTTCATGGCTTCGCGGCCGGCGGACAGGCGCACGTGGGATTGCGGCATGAGAATTCGGGCAACGGCGAGCATGCGGATGAAGTCGAACGGGTCGACGTCTTCGGCGTTTTCCAGCGGCGTGCCGGCCACTTTCACCAGCATGTTGATCGGCACCGACTCCGGATGCTCCGGCAGGTTGGCCAGCTGGATCAGCAGGTTGGCGCGGTCGTCCAGGGACTCGCCCATGCCGAGAATGCCGCCGGAGCAGATCTTCATCCCCGAATCACGCACGTAGGCCAGGGTCTGCAGACGCTCGCTGTAGGTGCGGGTGGTGATGATGCTGCCGTAGAACTCGGGCGAGGTATCGAGATTGTGGTTGTAGTAGTCCAGGCCAGCCTTGGCCAGCGCTTCGGTCTGATCCTGATCCAGGCGACCGAGGGTCATGCAGGTTTCCAGGCCCAGGGCCTTCACGCCCTCGACCATCTTCAGCACATACGGCATGTCCTTGGCGGACGGGTGTTTCCACGCCGCGCCCATGCAGAAACGGGTCGAACCGATGGCCTTGGCGCGAGCGGCCTCTTCGAGGACCTTCTGCACTTCCATCAGCTTTTCTTTTTCAAGGCCGGTGTTGTAGTGACCAGACTGCGGGCAGTACTTGCAGTCTTCCGGGCAGGCACCGGTCTTGATCGACAGCAAGGTGGAAACCTGAACGCGGTTGGCGTCGAAATGCGCGCGGTGCACGGTCTGCGCCTGGAACAACAGGTCGTTGAATGGCTGAACGAAGAGTGCTTTGACTTCGGCCAAAGACCAGTCATGACGCAGGGTTGCAGAGGTGCTGGCGCTCATGGGCATTACCTTTCTTTTATGCAGGGCACGGTTCTATGCTGGGCGAGCAGCTGAGGCAGGGAATAACCACAGCCGCGACACGGATGTTCGGCATATTTAAGGAAGAGTCATGCGCTGTCAACCACGATACAAAGGACAGGTTTACATCTGGTTAAAAAACGAACAACACTGTTTGCTTTGCGATGAAGCCGCTGACGGCGCCACGCCCCTTTGCATGGCCTGTGAAACGGAGCTGCCCTGGCTGGGGGATCACTGCCAGACGTGTGCCCTGCCGCTGCCCGCTTCGGGCCTGACATGCGGCCAATGCCTGAAACAACCGCCGGCCTTCGAGCAGGTGATCGCGCCCTGGACCTACAGTTTTCCGATAGACAGCCTGATTACGCGCTTCAAGCACAGTGCGAAGTGGCCGTTTGGCCACCTGCTCGGTGAATTGCTCGCCCAGGCGTTGCAACATCGTTTCGACGACGACCTGCCCCGGCCCGATCTGCTGCTGCCGGTGCCGCTGGCCACCCGGCGATTGCGGCAAAGGGGGTTCAATCAGGCCGCGATGCTGGCACGCTGGCTGGGCAAACACCTAGATCTGCCTTGCGATGAACGGCTGCTGCTCAGAACCCAGGACACCGGCGCGCAGCAAACGCTGAACGCCAGCGAACGGCGGAAAAACCTGCGCAATGCGTTTGCGCTGGCGCCTGATGTGTCAGTCAAGGGTCGTCATCTGGCGCTGGTGGACGACGTATTGACCACCGGTGCCACGGCCCAGGCTTTGGCTAAATTGCTGATGGACGCTGGCGCTGCACGAGTGGACGTCTACTGCCTGGCGCGAACCCCAAAACCGGGCGACGCCCCCTAATCTGAAAACACAAATCCAAGGTGGGATCGCAATCCCTGTGGGAGCGTGGCTTGCCCGCGAAGAGGCCGGCACATTCAACATCAATGTCGCCTGACCTGACGCCTTCGCGGGCAAGCCTCGCTCCTACAGAGGGGTATGTGTGTACGTCACGTCTTGACTCCCACGCCATCACCCGCCAACGTCCCACCATCGTCACCACCAAAGCGCCCCGTCATGTCCCTGCCCACGCTGCTGTCCCAACACATCGCCCGCCGTCCACAACGCATCGCCCTGCTGCAGCACATCGCCGAACAGGGCTCGATCACCCGTGCGGCGAAAAGCGCCGGCCTGAGCTACAAGGCTGCCTGGGACGCCATCGACGAGCTGAACAACCTCGCGCAAAAACCGCTTGTGGAGCGCAGCGTTGGCGGCAAGGGCGGCGGCGGTGCGAAGCTTTCCAGCGAAGGCGAACGGGTATTGCGCCTGTATCAGAAACTGCAAGCCTTGCAGGCCCAAGTGCTGGAAGCGGCGGAAGACGCCAGCGACCTCGACCTCCTCGGGCGCCTGATGCTGCGCACCAGCGCACGCAATCAACTGCACGGCACCATCGCCGCCATCGATACCCTGGGCCACAACGACAGGATCCGCCTGGAACTCGCCGAGGGCCTGAGCATCGATGCGCAAATCACCCACGACAGCACCGTGCGTCTGGAGCTGCAACCGGGTGTTGAAGTGGTAGCCCTGATCAAGGCCGGATGGCTCGAAGTGCTGGCTGCCGAAGATCAGGCAACACCGGGATACAGTTTTCTCAAAGGCACGATCGAAGAAATCCTCGACGCCGAAAACGGCCCCAGCGAAGTACGCATCAGCCTGCCCAACGGCCAGACCCTGTGCGCCCTGGCCGAACCCGAACACCTGCGATCTCGCGGCCTAAGCGCCGGCAAACCGGTAGGCGTCCAGTTCTCGCCATCCAACGTATTACTCGGCACACCGCTCTGATCCAGGCATTACTCAACCCCATGTAGCAGCTGCCGAAGGCTGCGTCCGACTGCGCAGCAGTCGCAAAGAAACTCGCCACGATATGGCAGGCATCCACAGAACGACTGCTTCGCAGCCTGACGCAGCCTTCGGCAGCTGCTACAGGAACCTCGTCAACCAACTGCAACAAAACCTTCATCGAGCACCATTAAGGTGACTGCAAAAATTTGCAGGGAGCCTGATATGAGCCTTTTGGAAGAACACCAACCCACCGACCTCGAGCAAATGGTCGGCCTCAGCCGTCGTGGATTCATCAGCGCCGGTGCCCTGTGTGGCGCCGCGATGTTTCTGGGGGGCAACCTTTTGAGCCGCAGCGTGATGGCCGCCAGTGTCAGCGCCGGCAACAGCACCTTGCTGGGTTTCCCCAGCATTCCCGCCGCCACCACCGACAGCATCAGCCTGCCGCCGGGCTACAAGTCGCAGGTGCTGATCAGCTGGGGCCAGCCCCTGCACAAGAACGGTCCGGCCTTCGACCCGAGCGGCAATGGCAGCGCCGAGCATCAGGAAGTGCAATTCGGCGACCACAACGACGGCATGAGCCTGTTCGCCTTCCCCGGTGACAAAAACCGCGCGCTGATGGCGATCAACAACGAATACACCAACTACCGCTATCTCTACCCCCACGGCGGCATGCCGCAGTCGGCCGAGGAAGTGCGCAAGGCCCTGGCAGCGGAAGGCGTGACGGTGCTGGAAGTGCAGCGCAAAGGCGGTCACTGGCAGTTCGTCCAGGGCTCGGCATACAATCGGCGCATCCACGGCAACTCGCCGATCGCCTTCAGCGGTCCGGCCGCCGGTCACGAGTTGTTGAAAACCAGCGCCGATCCGCAAGGCAAGAAAGTGCTGGGCACCTTCCAGAACTGCGCCAACGGCAAGACGCCGTGGGGCACTTATCTGACCTGTGAAGAGAACTTCACCGATTGCTTCGGCAGCACCAACACCGAGCAGAAGTTCGACGCCGCGCAAAAGCGCTACGGCGCCGTGGCGACCAGCAAAGAGATCAACTGGCACCAGCACGATGCGCGCTTCGACCTGGCGACCAACCCCAACGAATTCAACCGCCATGGCTGGGTGGTCGAGATCGATCCGTTCGATCCGCAGTCGACCCCGGTCAAGCGCACCGCGCTGGGTCGCTTCAAGCATGAAAACGCCGCCCTGGCCGAAACCCGTGACGGTCATGCCGTGGTGTACATGGGCGACGACGAACGCGGCGAATTCATCTACAAGTTCGTCAGCCGCGACAAGATCAACCATCAGAATCACAAGGCCAACCGCGACCTGCTGGACCACGGCACCCTGTACGTGGCGCGTTTCGATGCCGGCGACGGCAATGCCGACCATCCGCGAGGCCAGGGTGAATGGGTCGAGTTGACCCACGGCAAAAACGGCATCGACGCCAGCAGCGGCTTTGCCAGTCAGGCGGAGGTGCTAATTCATGCGCGTCTGGCGGCCAGCGTGGTCAAGGCGACGCGCATGGATCGCCCGGAATGGATCGTGGTCAGCCCCAAGGACGGCCAGGTTTATTGCACCCTGACCAACAACGCCAAGCGCGGCGAGGAAGGGCAACCGGTGGGCGGACCGAACCCGCGGGAGAAGAACGTCTACGGCCAGATCCTGCGCTGGCGCACCGACCGCGACGACCACGCCTCCCACACCTTCGCCTGGGACCTGTTCGTGGTCGCCGGCAACCCGCATGTGCATGCCGGCACGCCCAAGGGTGGCTCATCGAACATCACCCCGCAGAACATGTTCAACAGCCCCGACGGCCTGGCGTTCGATGACGCCGGTCGCCTGTGGATCCAGACCGACGGCGACATGAGCAACGCCGGTGACTTCGCCGGCATGGGCAACAACCAGATGCTCTGCGCCGACCCGGTCAGCGGTGAAATCCGTCGCTTCATGGTCGGGCCGATCGGTTGTGAGGTGACGGGCATCAGCTTCTCGCCGGACCAGAAAACCCTGTTCGTTGGCATCCAGCACCCGGGCGAAACCGGCGGCTCGACCTTCCCCGAGCACCTTCCCAGCGGCAAGCCACGCTCTTCGGTGATTGTCATTACCCGTGAGGATGGCGGGATCGTCGGCGCCTGATCACTGAACCTGTGGGAGCGGCGGTGCGACGATTCGACTTGCTCGCGAAAGCGGTGTGTCATTCAACATCTGCATCGACTGACACGTCTCATTCGCGAGCAAGCCCGCTCCCACAGTAGTCCGGTGTGAACGCAACAATTGCGAACAACCGAGAACCCTGTGGGAGCGGGCTTGCCCGCGAAGGCGTCAGACCAAACACTACACTTCCCAAGCCGAACCACTACAAACCAGCCTTCTGCGCTACCATGCCTGGCCGGACGCAGCAGCCTGCTGCGCGCAGGAGTCAGCATGGCCCACCCGTTCGATACCCTCACCCCAGACCTCGTCCTCGATGCCGTCGAAAGCATCGGCTTCTTGAGCGACGCCCGCATCCTGGCGCTCAACAGCTACGAAAACCGCGTTTACCAGGTCGGCATCGAAGACTCCGAGCCGCTGATAGCCAAGTTCTACCGCCCACAACGCTGGACCAACGAAGCGATCCTCGAAGAGCACCAATTCACCTTCGAACTCACCGAAGTCGAAGTCCCAGTGGTGGCGCCGCTGATCCACAATGGCGAAACCCTGCACGAACATAACGGTTTCCGTTTCACCCTGTTCCCCCGCCGCGGCGGTCGCGCGCCGGAGCCGGGTAACCTCGATCAGCTGTATCGCCTGGGTCAATTGCTAGGTCGCCTGCATGCGGTCGGTTCGACCAAGCCGTTCGAGCACCGCGAAGCCCTGGCGGTGAAGAACTTCGGCCACGATTCACTGGCGACTTTGCTCGAAGGCGATTTCATCCCCCGCAGCCTGTTGCCGGCCTACGAGTCCGTGGCCCGGGATCTGCTCAAGCGCGTGGAAGATGCCTACAACGACACGCCCCACCAGAACATCCGCATGCACGGCGATTGCCACCCCGGCAACATGATGTGCCGCGACGAGATGTTCCACATCGTCGACCTCGACGACTGCCGCATGGGCCCGGCGGTGCAGGACATCTGGATGATGCTGGCGGGCGACCGTCAGGAATGCCTCGGACAGTTGTCGGAGCTGATGGACGGCTACAACGAATTCCACGACTTCGACCCGCGGGAACTGGCGCTGATCGAACCCCTGCGCGCCCTGCGCCTGATGCACTACAGCGCCTGGCTCGCCCGCCGCTGGGACGACCCGGCCTTCCCGCGCAGCTTTCCGTGGTTCGGCACGGAGCGCTATTGGGGGGATCAGGTGCTGGCGTTGCGCGAGCAATTGGCGGCGCTCAACGAAGAACCCCTGAAACTTTTCTGACCCACACAGAGATCCATTGTGGGAGCGGGCTTGCTCGCGAAGGCGGTGTGTCAGTCACCGGTGAAGTCGACTGAACGGACGCTTTCGCGGGCAAGCCACGCTCCCACAGGGTCCATGTTGATTGAATGATTTGTGACCAACAGCAAAACCGTAGGAGCGAGGCTTGCCCGCGAAGACGGCGTGTCAGTCACCAGTGAAGTCGACTGGACGGACGCCTTCGCGGGCAAGCCTCGCTCCTACAGGTTTTGTGTTGATTGGATGCGCTCGTTCGCACATGAATATTGCTCACAATTACCCAACTTATTTGCGCAGGACAGCCACCGGCAAATCTCCCTACAATCGCTCCTTTGTTAGCTGCCTAAGCAAGGACTCTGCATGCAAGCTGCCAACCCGCGTCTGGGTTACATACTGGGCTTGACCGCCTACATCATCTGGGGACTTTTCCCGCTTTATTTCAAAGCCATCGCCAGCGTGCCGGCGGTGGAAATCATCATCCATCGGGTGCTGTGGTCTGCATTATTCGGCGCCTTGCTGCTGATGGTCTGGAAGCACCCAGGCTGGTGGCGCGAGCTGCGCGAGAACCCCAAACGCCTGGCGATCCTGGCCCTGAGCGGCACCCTGATCGCGGCCAACTGGCTGACTTATGTGTGGTCGGTGAACAACGGTCGCATGCTCGAAGCCAGCCTTGGCTACTACATCAACCCGCTGATCAACGTATTGCTAGGCATGCTGATCCTCGGCGAGCGGCTGCGGCGCATGCAGTGGGTTGCGGTGGGCCTGGCGACCATCGGCGTGGCGCAGCAGGTGTGGCAGGTGGGCAGTCTGCCGTGGGTGTCGCTGATGCTGGCGCTGAGCTTCGGTTTCTACGGACTGATCCGCAAGCAAGCGCCGGTCAAGGCCCTGCCGGGGCTGGTGGTTGAAACCTGGATGCTGGTGCCGATCGCCATTGCATGGTTGCTGTTCAACCCAACGGCGCACAGCGCTCAGGCCGAATTCTGGACCACCTCCGAAGCCTGGTGGCTGGTGGCAGCAGGCCCGGTCACGCTGGTCCCGCTTGTGTGTTTCAACGCTGCCGCGCGGCACCTGCCCTACACCACCCTGGGTTTCCTCCAGTACCTGGCGCCGACGCTGGTGTTGCTGCAGGCGGTGCTGCTGTTTGGTGAGCACCTGTCTTCCGCCACGTTAATGGCGTTCATGTTCATCTGGGCAGGTCTTGCGGTTTACAGCATCGATGCGTGGATAAGTCTGCGTCGCCGCAACTGATCAAAAAACATACAAACCTCTGCAGGCCACGGTTCACTTGGCCTGCATGGTTCCTTCCCAAGGTTATCCACAACGTGATCCCCGGCGTTTGTGCGCAAGTCACTGAATGTTGGCGCTTTTTTGATCAACTCTCGCCAAGCCACGGATAACGTGGCCTGGCGCGCAGTCTCTACAGGTTATCCACAGGCAGGTGCACGTTTAAACTGGATAACCCGATCAGGGTTCACTGCGCAGTACCAACTCCACCATCAGGTCGTCAGCCAGGGTTTCCAGGCGCGATTGCAGCACGTCCAGTGACAGCGTCAGCGGCACCGCGAGAATCGCTTCGGCGTGAAACAGCGGCTCGCTGCTCATCGGCGCCGGTCGCACCTCGGTCACCAGGCGCTCCAGGTTGACCCCCTGCTCGCTCAACAGGCGCGTGATGTCCCGAACGATCCCCGGCCGGTCATTGCCCACCAGTTCCATTTCAATCGGTTTCCAGGTGCAGGATTGCTCGATACTGCTTTCGGCGATCAACACGCGAATGCCGTGGGCCGACAAAGCCTGCAGGGCATCGACCAGCGAATCGTAACCTTCGGCCGGAACCCCCACTCGAAGAATCCCGGCAAATTGCCCGGCCATGCGCGACATCCGGCTTTCCAGCCAGTTGCCGCCCTGCTCGGCAATGCATTGGGCAATGCGCTCAACCTGCCCGGGCTTGTCCGGGGCGAAAACCGTGAGTACGAGATGGTCCATGGCGCAGCCCTCTGGTCATGTCTTTTGTTATGGAAAAACAAGTATAGGCAAGGGTTAAGCCGG
>NZ_JAIQWX010000213.1 GCF_020164475.1 Pseudomonas sp. REP124
TTTCGCGAGCAAGCCCGCTCCCACAGGGGTCTGCAGTGTTTGATCAGGCGTGATCAGAAGCCTTGCGGAGTCGAACGAGAAACGATCGCGTCTACATCCAAACCTCGCGGCAACGCGCCATACACACGCCCCGCCGATCCCAACCGACTGGCGATAAACCCGTCACTCACCGCCGAATTCCCCGCCTCCAGCAACAACTTGGCCTGAAGCCCCAGCGCAATGTCCTCGGTCAACTGCCGGGCGCGGTACTGGATGTCGCTGGTGTCCTTGAACGCCGCCTGCAACTGGCTGATGTGCGCCGCCAGGCGCTTGTCGCCATGGCCGTCGCCCATCTCGTTGAACAGCGCATCCAGCACGCCCGGCTCTTTCGACAGGGCGCGCAGGACGTCCAGGCATTGCACGTTACCGGAGCCTTCCCAGGTCGAGTTGACCGGCGCTTCGCGGTACAGCCTTGGCAGGATACTCTCCTCGACGTAACCGGCACCGCCCATGCATTCGGCAGCTTCGTTGATCATGGCCGGGGCGCGTTTGCAGATCCAGTACTTGCCCACCGCCGTCACCAGCCGGGCGAATTTTGCCTCCTGGGAATCGTCCAGATGATCCAGCGCCCGGCCCATGCGCAGGCTCAAGGCCAGCGCCGCTTCACTTTCCAGCGCCAGATCGGCCAGCACGTTCTGCATCAACGGCTGTTCGCTGAGCAGTTTGCCGCCGACCGAACGGTGCGCGCAGTGATGGCTGGCCTGGGTCAGGGCCTGGCGCATCAATGCACTGGAGCCGACCATGCAATCGAAGCGGGTCATGGCGACCATCTCGATGATGGTCGGCACGCCGCGCCCTTCCTCACCGACCATCCACGCCAGCGCCCCACGGAATTCCACTTCGCTGGAGGCGTTGGAGCAGTTGCCGAGCTTGTTCTTCAAGCGCTGGATATAGAACTGGTTGCGCGTGTCGTCCGGGCGATGGCGCGGCAGCAGGAAGCAGGTCAGGCCTTTGTCGGTCTGGGCTAGGGTCAGGAAGGCGTCGCACATCGGCGCCGAACAGAACCACTTGTGCCCCACCAGTTCATACGCCTGGCCGGGGCCACTGGCGCCCACCGGGAAGGCCTTGGTGGTGTTGGCCCGCACGTCGGTGCCGCCCTGCTTCTCGGTCATGGCCATGCCGATGGTCACACCGGCCTTGTGCGCCATGCCGACATTGCGCGGGTCGTATTCGGTGGCGAGGATCTTCGGCAGCCATTTCTGCGCCAGATCCGGCTGCAGGCGCATCGCCGGGACGCTGGCAAAGGTCATGGTCAACGGACAGCCACTGCCGGCTTCGGCCTGGCTGTGCAGATAGGTCATGGAGGCGCGGGCGACGTGGGCGCCGTCCTGCGGGTGCGCCCAGGGCAGCGAGGTCAGGCCATGTTCGACCGCCGTGCGCATCAACTGGTGATAGGCGGGATGAAATTCCACCAGATCGATGCGATGGCCATAACGGTCATGACTGTTGAACACCGGCTTGTTCTGGTTGGCGAGAAACCCCGCCTCCATCAGCGGTCCGCCGGCCAGGGCGCCGTAAGCCTCGATCCGCGACTCGGCCCAGCCGGCTCCGAAACGCCGCGACCACTCCTGCAAAGGCAAATCGATGCGATACAGGTTGGCGCCATCCAGCGACGGTGGCTGATTGGTCACTTCGTGGGTTTCGGCGAACTGATGCAGGTTCATGGCGCGGCTCCTTTGGTCAGCCAAGGGACTTCAGTTAAGCACCGCCCCTTGGTCGTTCAAAGTGTCATATGTGCCTAACTGCCGGCGCTTTCGCCTTGTTGCGCGCAGAGTACGCGGCGATAGAGCGCCGCCTGCAAATCTTCGAATTTCACCGGTTTGCTCAAGTGATCGATCAGCGCACCGGTCGGGCAGCGCTCGCGATCCGCGCTCAAGGCAATCAAGAACACCGGCAATTCAGCACAGCCGGGCAAGGCACGGATCTGGCAGCAGATCGACACGCCATCCAGCGCCGGTAACTGACAATCGAGCAGCACGGCATCGAAGGTTTCCCGCTGCAGAAGGTCCAGGGCGGCGATGCCATTGTCGGCGGTACGTACGCGGAACCCCAACTTGAGCAACATGCCGCGCATGACCAACTGATTGATGTTGTTGTCGTCCACCAGCAGCACCTTGCAGTCCTGAGGCAGGCGCAAGCGTGGGAATTCCCGGGTCATGAACGGCCCGGCGGAGGATTCGGTGATCGGGATGGCAATTTCGACATCCAGCTGGAAACGGCTGCCGCGTCCGGGCTCGGAACGGTGGGTCAGGCGACCACCGAGCAGTTCGATCAACTGTCGGCAGATCGCCAGGCCGACACCCAGACCGCCGTATTCGCGGGTCATAGAGCCGTCGAGCTGGAAGAAGCGCTGGTACATCGTCGCCTCGCCCAGATCGGTGAAGCCGATACCGGTGTCGATCACGGCAAAGGTCAGCGCCAGTCGATCCGGTTTGATCGTTTTCGCGGTCACCCGCAGCGCCACACCGCCGACCCGGGTGAATTTGATCGCGTTATCCAGCAGGCATTCCAGGCATTGCGCCAGCTTTAGGTTGTCGCCATACAAGCGATCCGGCACGTTCGGGGCCACATCAACCTTGAAGTCCAGCGACTTGCCGCTCGCGTTACCGTCGAACTGCATGCGCAGAGCGTCGACCAGGCCACGCAGACTGAAATTCGATGCACTTGCGCTGAGCTTGCCGGCTTGCAACTCGGTCAGCGTCAGGATGCCGTTAACCATGCGCATCATGTCCCGCGCCGATCCGGCAGCGGTCTGCTGGTATTGCTCAAGCTCCGCATCCATCTCGACGGTCTGCATCAGTTCCAGCGAACCGATTACACCGTTCATGGGCGTGCGCAGCTCGTGGGTCAGGGTCGCGAGGAATTCGTCCTTCAGCTGATTACTGCGTGCCAGTTGCTGGTTGAGCACTTCCAGTTTTTGCCCGGCATCCTGCAGCGTCTGCGCCTGCTGTTCGCGCATGGCGTTGATACGGTCGGCCAGGGCCAGGGACAGCAGCGCCACTTCGATGGCCGAACCGATCTGGCTGGAATACATGGTCAGGAACACGTTCGGCAGGTAGCCCAGCACCATCAGGGTATTGATGATGCCGCCAAGCAGAAACGCCGACCAGGCAATGATGAAGTAGCGCGCAACCCGCAGCCCACGAAGCCAGGCGAAGATCCCCGCGGAAAAAATCACCACCGTAAAGGTCAGCGCCAGGGCCGTCGCCAGGCGTAGGGCCAGGGCATAGCTGGTCATCAGCGACAACCCGACCACCAGCGCACTGAACAGCACCAGCGCCAGCAACAGGCGATCCAGCCAGCGACTGAAAGTGGCTGTCTGCAGGAAGCTGCGGGCGAACTGACTGCCGAACAAGCCGGCGCAGCCGATGAAAAACGGTGTCGCCGCGTTGGCCCACCATGGGCTGTCCGGCCAGAAATACTGCACTGCCGCACCGTTCACCGAAAGCTGATAAAAGCCGAACGAGGCGATATAGAAGATGTAGTAGAGGTAGCTGGTGTCGCGCACGCTGAGGTAGATGAACAGGTTGTAGACCAGCATCCCCAGCAGTACGCCATAGATCAGGCCCAACACGTACAGGCGCACGGGCTGATCTTCGAGATACGCAGTGCTCGACCACAAAGTGACCGGAGCCTGAATCGAGCCCTGACTCTGCAGGCGCAGATAGACGGTTTGCGTTTGGTCAGGGGCGAACGTCAGATTGAACAGGTAGTTGTTCTGGCGAATCTCACGAGTGTCGAATGGCAACGCATCGCCGGTCTGGCGCGCCAATTGATAGTTGCCGGAAGCATCGGGCAGGTACAGGTCGAGGTGATCGAGGGGCGGATAGGCTAGCTCCAGCAGCCAGGTGCGTTGCGCCGTCGGATTGGCCGGGCGGTATTGCAGGTCGATTTTCAGCCAGAACGCCGAACGCGAATATCCGGCGTTGAGCGTGGCTTTATCGTGTTGTTTGAAGTTGCCGGCAGCGGCCTGGTTGCGCACATCATCGATGGTCGCCTGGCCATCGGCGTCTTCGAACACTTGCAGGGTTCGGCCCAGGGGGAGGCTTTGAGTGAGCTCATCGAACTCGACGGCGTTCGCCAAAAGGGGCAAACACAACAGCAACATCAGCAAATAGCGCATTTATGCCCCAGCGTGGCCTTTCCGGTTCGGTCAGCAAGCCCCCCATTCCCTTTGAGCAGACGTAAAACCGGTGTTTCCTGTTATTGGTTTGGATCCACTCTAGCATAGCGGCTGATGGCCATTGAACACTACAGAAATATTTCCTGCAAAGGCTCTAGAACGGGCGTTCCAGCGGCGAATATTGAACTAGAGCGCTTACTCATTCCTGTAGCGGCTGGCGAAGCCTGCGTCCGGCTGCGAAGCAGTCGCCAAATCTGCGCTCGCGGTTTACCTGAAGGCCCTTATTTCACGACTGCTGCGCAGCCGTATGCAGGCTTGG
Source organism: Pseudomonas sp. REP124 (assembly GCF_020164475.1). Lineage (GTDB taxonomy): Bacteria > Pseudomonadota > Gammaproteobacteria > Pseudomonadales > Pseudomonadaceae > Aquipseudomonas. Next base: position 4,482 of record NZ_JAIQWX010000213.1, read on the forward strand.
CCAACTGCTACAGGGCTTCATGACTCGCTGGTCGACTGGTGGTAAGCTCGCGCACCATGAATATCTACAGCTCTCGCCCCGTTGTCCTCTGTCTCTCCGGCCACGACCCAAGTGGTGGCGCCGGCTTGCAGGCAGATATCGAAGCCCTGCTCGCTCAGGGTTGCCATGCGGCTCCGGCCGTCACTGCCCTGACCGTGCAAGACACGGTCAACGTCACTGACTTCCGCGTCCTCGACCGTGAGTGGGTACTGGCCCAGGCCAATGCCGTGCTCAACGATTCCGAAGTCGCCGCGGTCAAACTGGGCATGCTCGGTTCCCTGGAAATGGTCGACACCGTTGTCGAACTGCTCTCCGCGAACCCGCATCTGCCAGTGGTCTGCGACCCGGTGCTGCGCGCCGGCGGCGGCGGACGGCTGGGCAAGGACGAAGTCGGCTACGCCATGCGCGAACGCCTGCTGCCGCTGTCGATCATCGCCACCCCCAACCTTCCCGAAGCGCGAATCCTCGCCGAACTGCCCGAAGGCACCGCGGACGAGTGCGCTGAAAAACTCCTGCCGTTCGTCAAACACCTGCTGATCACCGGCGGCCACGGCGACGAAACCGAAATCCACAATCGCCTGTACAGCCGCGACGGCCTGCGCGAAACCTATAAATGCCAGCGCCTGCCCGGCAGTTATCACGGTTCCGGCTGCACCCTGGCCAGCGCTTTGGCCGGTCGTCTGGCCCAAGGTGAAAACCTCGCCAGCGCCGTACAGACTGCACTGGATTACACGTGGCGCACCCTGCGCGATGCCGAGCAGCTGGGCAAAGGCCAGTTCGTGCCGCGCCGCCTGCCACTGGACTTCTGTTCGTAACGCCAAGAGGCCTGCCTGATGAAACTACGTGGCCTGTACGCCATTACCGACAGCGAGCTGCTGGCCGGCAAGTTCCTGTCGTATGTCGAGGCCGCGCTGGAAGGCGGCGTCACCCTGCTGCAATACCGCGACAAGAGCAGCGACGAAGCCCGTCGCCTGCGCGAAGCCGAAGCACTGCGGGACTTGTGCGAACGCTACAAGACGCACCTGATCATCAACGATGACGCCGAACTGGCGGCGCGCCTGAACGTAGGCGTGCACCTGGGCCAGACCGACGGTCCACTGTCGCCAACCCGCGCCTTGCTAGGCTCGAAGGCGATCATCGGTTCGACCTGCCACGCGCAACTCGAACTCGCCGAACAGGCGGCGAAGGAAGGCGCCAGCTATGTCGCCTTCGGCCGCTTCTTCAACTCCAACACCAAACCGGGCGCCCCGACCTGCAGCCTCGAGCTGCTCGACAAGGCGCGTCAGCAGTTGCATCTGCCGATCTGCGCGATTGGCGGCATCACCCTCGAAAACGCCGCTCCACTGGTGGCGCACGGGGTGGATCTGCTGGCCGTGGTTCACGGTTTGTTCGGCGCCGACAGCACCGCTGAAGTCACCCGCCGGGCCCGCGCCTTCAATGAATTGCTTTGTGTTTAATCAGCCCATTTCCTGACTTCCGAGAATCCGATCATGTCTCGTTCCGAAACCCTGTTTGCCAATGCCCAGAAGCACATCCCCGGCGGCGTGAACTCTCCGGTTCGCGCGTTCAAGAGCGTTGGCGGCACGCCGCTGTTCTTCAAGCACGCCGAAGGCGCCTACGTCACAGACGAAGACAACAAGCGTTATGTGGATTACGTCGGCTCCTGGGGCCCGATGATCCTCGGCCACAGCCACCCGGACGTGCTGGACGCAGTGCGCAAGCAGCTGGAACACGGCCTCTCCTACGGTGCGCCGACCGAGATGGAAACCCAGATGGCGGACCTGGTCTGCTCCCTGGTGCCGTCGATGGAAATGGTGCGCATGGTCAGCTCCGGCACCGAAGCGACCATGAGTGCGATCCGTCTGGCCCGTGGTTTCACCGGTCGCGACAGCATCATCAAGTTCGAAGGCTGCTACCACGGTCACTCCGACAGCCTGCTGGTGAAAGCTGGTTCCGGCGCGCTGACCCAGGGCGTGCCAAGCTCGGCCGGCGTACCGGCGGCCTTCGCCAAACACACTCTGACTCTGCCGTTCAACGACATCGACGCCGTTGAAAACATGCTTGCCGAAGTCGGCCAGGACGTGGCGTGCATCATCGTCGAGCCAGTGGCCGGCAACATGAACTGCGTACCGCCGGCCCCAGGGTTCCTCGAAGGCCTGCGCAGCCTGTGCGACAAGCACGGCGTGGTGCTGATTTTCGACGAAGTGATGACCGGTTTCCGTGTCGCCCTCGGCGGCGCTCAGGCGCACTATGGTGTTACCCCTGACCTGACCACTTTCGGCAAGATCATCGGCGGCGGCATGCCGGTAGGCTGCTTCGGTGGCAAACGCGAAATCATGTCGCGCATTGCACCGCTCGGCCCGGTTTACCAGGCGGGCACCCTGTCGGGCAACCCGCTGGCGATGGCCGCCGGCCTGACCACACTGCGTCTGATCAGCCGCCCGGGCTTCCACGCCGAACTGACCGACTACACCACTCGCCTGCTCGACGGCCTGCAGCAGCGTGCCGATGCTGCCGGCATTCCGTTCGTGACGACTCAGGCCGGTGGCATGTTCGGTCTGTACTTCAGCGGTGCCGTCGACATCGTGACCTTCGATGACGTGATGGCCAGCGACGCTGCGCTGTTCGGCCGCTTTTTCCACCTGATGCTCGAAGGCGGTGTGTACCTGGCACCGAGCGCCTTCGAAGCCGGTTTCACTTCGATCGCTCACGGCGAAGCCGAGCTGAAACTGACCCTGGACGCCGCCGAGCGCGCCTTCGCTGCATTGAAATAAACGCTGTGCCGCTGACGTTGGCTAATGCCAGCGTCAGCTTTCTCCTACACCCCCGCGCTTTTTCCTACTCATCTGCCCATAATCCCCAGTAAACCGGGCGATATGGTTCCCGCGCAGCAGAAAAACGAGTAAAGACTTTGTAAGGTTGGCCCTGCTTATTTCATAATGCGCGCTTATTGGATCCCCTGGTTGGGTCCGCGCGCCCTTCAGAGGTAAGTCGATTCCCATGAACCGCACCGGCCGCGCCCTTTCAATGGGCTGCCTGTTGCTCCTTCAGCCCCTGCTCGCGCTCGCACAAGCAGGCGGTAACTCGTTGTTGATCCCGGCGATGGGTCGCTGCACCCTCAATACCCAGCCGCAAGATCTGGCACAGGCCATCGCCGCCTGCCAGAAAGCGTCGGATGAAGGGGATGCGCAGGCGCAATACGAGTTGGGTGAGTTCTACTATGAAGGCAAAGGCGCGCCGCGCGACCTCAATCAAGCCCTGAGCTATTTCGAAAAGGCCTCGCTGCAAGGCCACGCCCAGGCGCAATTCAAACTCGGCACCATGTTCTTCCACGGCGAAGGCGTAACGGCCAACAACGTTCAGGCATACATCCTGCTGAAGATGGCGGCGGTCAACGGCGCTGAAGACGCATTGGATACCGCCGACGAAGTCACCGAGAAAATGCCCCGCGAAGAACTGGAAGTCGCGACTCAGGTACTGGGGCAGATCTTCCGCAAATACCTGATGGAACTGCAGAGTGCCGATGGGCGTACGCCTTTTGCGCCATTGCCCTGATCTGCATCGTTAATACCGGCCCCTTCGCGAGCA
>NZ_JAIQWX010000214.1 GCF_020164475.1 Pseudomonas sp. REP124
TGACACACCCTCTTCGCGGGCAAGCCCGCTCCCACAGGGATCTGCATTGAATTCAGACCCTGTGTAGCCCCTCCCCGATCAGCGTTGTTCGATTGGCACGAACTTGCGCTGTTCGACGCCGGTGTATTCGGCGCTCGGGCGGATGATGCGGTTGTTGGCGCGTTGTTCGAACACGTGTGCGGCCCAGCCGGTCAGGCGCGAGCAGACGAAGATCGGGGTGAACAACTTGGTCGGGATGCCCATGAAGTGGTACGCCGAGGCATGGTAGAAGTCGGCGTTCGGGAACAGTTTCTTCTGCTCCCACATAGTCTTGTCGATGGCTTCGGACACCGGGAACAGCACCTTGTCGCCCACTTCGTCGGCAAGCTTCTTCGACCAGCCCTTGATCACTTCATTACGTGGATCGCTGTCCTTATAGATCGCGTGGCCGAAGCCCATGATCTTGTCCTTGCGCTCCAGCATGCCGAGGGTGCCCTTGATCGCGTCTTCAGGCGACGAGAAGCGCTCGATCATTTCCATCGCGGCTTCGTTGGCGCCGCCGTGCAGCGGGCCGCGCAGCGAGCCGATGGCCGCGGTGACGCAGGAGAACAGGTCGGACAGGGTCGAGGCACACACGCGAGCGGTGAAGGTCGAGGCGTTGAACTCGTGCTCCGCGTAGAGGATCAGCGAAACGTTCATCACCTTGACGTGCAGCTCGCTCGGCTTCTTGCCGTGCAGCAGGTGCAGGAAGTGGCCGCCGATGGACTGCTCGTCGCTCACACATTCGATGCGCTTGCCTTCGTGGCTGAAGCGATACCAGTAGGTCATGATCGCCGGGAAGGCGGCCAGCAGACGGTCGGTCTTGTCGCGCTGCTCGGAGAAGTCGTTCTCCGGCTCGATGTTGCCCAGGAACGAGCAACCGGTGCGCATCACGTCCATCGGGTGGGCGTCGGCAGGGATGCGTTCCAGCACTTCTTTCAGCGCTTGCGGCAGGTCGCGCAGCTTGCTCAGCTTGGCGACGTAGGCAGCCAGTTGCGCCTTGCTCGGCAGTTCGCCGTACAGCAGCAGGTAAGCGACTTCTTCGAATTGCGCGTCAGCCGCCAGTTCGCGAACGTCGTAGCCGCGATAGGTCAGGCCTGCGCCCGCCTGGCCCACGGTGGACAGTGCGGTTTGCCCGGCAACCTGGCCACGGAGCCCGGCGCCACTGAGTACTTTTGCTTCGGCCATTTGCTGTCTCCAGTCTTCTTGAATTTGTCAGAGATATTTCGTCAGTACGCGCACCTGTGGGAGCGAGCCCTGCTCGCGATGGTGGACGCCGCACCGCGGGGCATCAGGCACCCTGCGTTTTCGTTGACGTCCATCGCGAGCAGGCTCGCTCCCACAGGTCACATGTACAGGTACAGGTACAGGTACAGGTTGTTCATTACTTCTTCGCGGCAAACAACGCATCGAGCTTCTGCTCGAAGGTGTGGTAGTCGATGCGATCGTAAAGCTCCATGCGGGTCTGCATGGTGTCGATGACGTTCTGCTGCGTGCCGTCGCGACGGATCGCGGTGTAGACGTTTTCCGCGGCCTTGTTCATCGCGCGGAAGGCCGAAAGCGGATACAGCACCAACGATACGTCGGCACCGGCCAGCTGCTCGGTGGTGTACAGCGGGGTCGCGCCGAATTCGGTGATGTTGGCCAGGATCGGCGCTTTCACGCGGCTGGCGAACAGCTTGTACATTTCCAGCTCGGTGATGGCTTCCGGGAACACCATGTCGGCGCCGGCCTCGATGCAGGCGGCAGCGCGATCCAGGGCGGACTCCAGACCTTCCACCGCCAGGGCGTCGGTACGGGCCATGATCACGAAGCTGTCATCGGTGCGGGCATCGACGGCGGCCTTGATGCGGTCGACCATTTCCTGCTGCGAAACGATTTCCTTGTTAGGACGGTGGCCGCAACGCTTGGCGCCGACCTGGTCTTCGATGTGAATCGCCGCCGCGCCGAACTTGATCATCGACTTGACGGTACGCGCAACGTTGAACGCCGAGGAACCGAAACCGGTGTCCACGTCCACCAGCAGCGGCAGGTCGCAGACGTCGGTGATGCGACGCACGTCGGTCAGCACGTCGTCCAGACCGGTGATGCCCAGGTCAGGCACACCGAGGGAACCGGCTGCCACGCCGCCACCGGACAGGTAGATGGCTTTGAAACCGGCACGCTTGGCCAAAAGTGCGTGGTTGGCGTTGATCGCGCCGACCACTTGCAATGGATGCTCGCTGGCGACCGCATCGCGGAAACGCTGGCCTGGAGTGCTCTTGTTGGAACTCATGACTCACCTCGTTTGGCTGTCGGGTTGGCGCCGTCCTGGTAATGACGGGCGATGTTGCGTTTAGAGGCGCCGATGTGACGACGCATCAATAGCTCGGCCAGCTCACCGTCACGGTCGGCGATGGCATCGAGAATTCTGTGGTGTTCGGCAAAGGCCTGGTGCGGGCGATTGGGCGTGGTGGAGAACTGGATGCGGTACATGCGCACCAGTTGATACAGCTCGCCGCAGAGCATTTGCGTGAGGGTGCGGTTACCGCTGCCCTGGATGATCCGGTAGTGGAAGTCGAAATCGCCTTCCTGCTGGTAATAGCCGCGGCCGGCCTGGAAAGCCTCGTCGCGCTCGTGGGTCTCGAGGACGCGGCGCAACTCATCGATCTCTTCGACACTCATGCGCTCGGCCGCCAGGCGGCAGGCCATGCCTTCGAGGGACTCGCGGATTTCGTAGAGTTCCAGCAGCTCGGCATGATTGAGCGACACCACACGGGCACCGACGTGCGGCACGCGCACCAGCAGGCGCTGGCCTTCCAGCCGGTGGATCGCCTCGCGCAGCGGACCGCGGCTGATGCCGTAGGTACGGGCCAGCTCCGGCTCGGAGATTTTGCTGCCCGGCGCAATGTCGCCTTTGACGATGGCTGCCTGAATGCGGCGGAAGACGTTCTCGGAAAGCGTTTCCGTATCGTCTGAGGCAGTGATCGGGGGATCGAGTTGATCCAGCATATTGTCGACACCTTGAAAGCTGATGCGGCAAAAACTAACGAATTCAGCCATCGCAGTCAAAGGATAAATGGAAATTGTCGACAATCGTCTAATAACCACTTGCACCATAACGAAGCGTTTTATCGACTTTCAGGTGCCGGGCAGCGCTGGCGCCATAAAACCACCGTGCTAGAATGCCGCCCGCATTTGTTTGTCACATCTGCACTGTCTGTCATAAAACTCTGATAGGCATACGAGGAGCTTGCGCAGCAATGCCAGGGTCTTGAATCGAAACACGGACCGCTGCGCACCAGGATTTATGAGACTCAAGCTGCCCCCCGCCTTCCTTTATGTACTGTGCCTGCCCGGGCTTGCCGTCGCGGGGGAAAAGACTGTGTATGGTCTCAATGAGTACGCATCGCTGGGCGGCATCGACCTGGAAGTGGCGGCCAAGCTCGATACCGGGGCCAAGACCGCTTCCCTGAGCGCACGCGACATCAAGCGTTTCAAACGTAATGGCGAATCCTGGGTACGCTTCTATCTGGCGATCGACACAGCGCATTCGCACCCGATCGAGCGACCGCTGGCCCGGGTCAGCAAAATCAAGCGCCGCGCCGGCGACTACGACCCGGAAGAAGGCAAGAAGTACACCGCACGCCCGGTGATCGAGCTGGATATCTGCATGGGATCGGCTCTTCGCAGCATAGAAGTGAACCTGACCGACCGAAGTGCGTTCCAATATCCGCTTTTGATTGGCTCCGAGGCGCTCAAGCGCTTCGATGCGCTGGTCGACCCCAGTCTTAAATACGCTGCCGGCAAACCCGCCTGCGCCACCGACGCTCATACCGCAGAGTAATTCCAATGCGCTCTCTTACCCTCCATCTGAAAATGCTGATCGCCATCCTGGTGGTGCTGGGCATTTCAGTCACGGCCTATCAGATCTTCGTACTGGGCATTCCCGTGACCGAAGACGCCACCGACGACTTGTGGAACATCGACGCCAAGGTCGAGTTCGTCGCCAGTGCCAAGGACCCGGTCAAGATCCAGATGTTCGTGCCGCCGCTGAGCCGCGACTACGTCAGCCTCAATGAAAGCTTCATCTCCAATAACTACGGGGTGGCGGTCAACCGGGTCGATGGCAACCGCAAGGTCACCTGGTCGGCGCGCCGGGCCAAGGGCAACCAGACGCTGTACTACCGCCTGGTGCTGACCAAGCGCTACAGCGCGGAAAAAACCAAGATCAAGGGCCCGACTTTCCGCGACAGCATCGCCGTGGAAGGCCCGGAGAAAGTCGCCGCCGAAGCCCTGCTCGCACCGATCCGCCAGCACTCGGCCGACGTCGAGACCTTCGTTGGCGAAGCGATCAAACGTGTCAACAATGTCAACGATGACAATGTGAAGCTACTGCTGGCGGGCGATCCGTCGACTTCGCAGAAAGCTCGCATCGTCGAGTTGGTGCTGTCCATCGCCCACGTGCCGGTGGAAAAAGTCCACACCATTCGCCTGGTCGCCGATCAGCCGCAGACCCCGGAACTGTGGCTGCGCAGCTTCAACGGCACCGACTGGCTGTATTTCAACCCGGAAACCGGCGAACAGGGCCTGCCGACCGACCGCCTGCTGTGGTGGACCGGCGATGAGAACCTGATCACCGTCGATGGCGGCAAGAAAGCCACCGTCACCTTCAGCATGAACAACAGCGAAATGAACGCCATTCGCCTGGCCAAGCTGACCGACGAGAACACCGACGCCAACTTCCTCGAATACTCGCTGTACGGTTTGCCGCTGCAGACCCAGCAGACTTTCATGATCATGGTGATGATCCCGATCGGCGTGCTGGTGATCCTGATCCTGCGCAACCTGATCGGCCTGCAGACCCTGGGTACCTTTACCCCGGTGCTGATCGCCCTGGCCTTCCGCGAAACCCAACTGGGCTTCGGCATCGTGCTGTTCACCATCATCACCGCGCTGGGGCTGTCGCTGCGCTCCTACCTTGAGCACCTGAAACTGCAAATGCTGCCGAGGCTGTCGGTGGTGCTGACGTTCGTGGTGGTGTTGATCGCGGCCATCAGCCTGTTCAGCCACAAGCTCGGCCTGGAGCGCGGATTGTCGGTGGCACTGTTCCCGATGGTGATTCTGACCATGACCATCGAGCGCCTGTCGATCACCTGGGAAGAACGTGGCGCCAGCCATGCCATGAAAGTGGCGGTCGGCACCCTCTTCGCCGCCTCCCTGGCGCACCTGATCATGAGCGTTCCGGAACTGATCTACTTCGTGTTCACCTTCCCGGCGATCCTGCTGATCCTGGTGGGCTTCATGCTGGCCATGGGTCGTTATCGCGGTTACCGCCTGACCGAACTGGTGCGTTTCAAGGCTTTCCTGAAAAAGGCTGACGCTTGATGTTCGGCTTCTGGAAGACCTGGAAGGCCCTGGAAGCCCGGGGCATCATGGGGATCAATCGGCGCAACGCGGACTATGTGCTCAAGTACAACAAGCGCAGCCTGTACCCGATTGTCGACGACAAGATCCTCACCAAGGAGCGCGCCATCGCCGCCGGCATTCACGTGCCGGAGCTGTACGGGATCATTTCCACCGAGAAGGAAATCGACAACCTCGACGAGATCATCGGCGGACGCAACGACTTCGTGATCAAGCCGGCCCAGGGCGCCGGCGGTGACGGCATCATCGTGATCGCCGACCGTTTCGAGGGTCGCTATCGCACGGTGTCGGGCAAGATCATCAGTCATGAAGAGATCGAGCACCATATCTCCAGCATCCTCACCGGCCTCTATTCGCTTGGCGGGCACCGCGACCGGGCGCTGATCGAGTACCGGGTGACGCCGGACCAGATTTTCAAGAGCATCAGCTACGAGGGCGTGCCCGACATCCGCATCATCGTGCTGATGGGTTACCCGGTGATGGCGATGCTGCGCCTGCCGACCCGCCAGTCCGGCGGCAAGGCCAACCTGCACCAGGGCGCCATCGGCGTGGGCGTCGACCTCGCCACCGGCCTGACCCTGCGCGGCACCTGGCTGAACAACATCATCACCAAACACCCGGACACCACCAACGCGGTGGACGGCGTGCAACTGCCCTACTGGGACGGCTTCATGAAACTCGCCGCCGGTTGCTATGAGCTGTGTGGCCTGGGTTACATCGGTGTCGACATGGTGCTGGACCAGGAAAAAGGCCCGTTGATCCTCGAACTCAACGCCCGCCCGGGCCTGAACATCCAGATCGCCAACGACTGCGGCCTGACCCTGCGCACCCACGCGGTGGAGGCACGGATGGAAGAGATGAAGGCCCGCGGTGTGACGGAAACCGTTGAAGAGCGGGTGGCGTTCGTTCAAGAGATGTTTGGGCATATCCCGCCAGTAGAAGGTTAACCCCTTCCCCTGTAGGAGCGAGCATGCTCGCGATGGTCGTCAACGATGACGCTGGAAACCTGACACCCCGCGGTGCTCTCAGGTTCATCGCGAGCATGCTCGCTCCTACAGGTCATCAATCTGCCAATCCCCGACATCCCCCTAGGAGCAATTCCCCGGGGAGACTACAATCGCCACCCCGCCTCGATGGCTGATCCAACCCGCCCATGTTGACCTGTTCCGTACACCCGCTGCCCTATCGCGCCAACCCCGCCGATTACTTCTCGGCCATTCGCCACGCCCCCGGCGCCGTGTTGCTCGACAGCGGTCGCCCCGCCGCCGAACGCGGGCGCTTCGATCTGCTCAGTGCGTGGCCGCTGGCTGAACTGACGGTGGCCGCCGAGGAAAGCGGTGGCGATTTCCTGCAACGCCTGCGGGAAAACCTCACGCAACTGGGCGAAGCTTCCCTGCCCGCGCCCTATGAATTGCCCTTCGCCGGCGGCCTGATCGGTTACCTCAGCTACGACTTCGGCCGTCATCTGGAACACCTGCCGAGCCAGGCTGCCGATGACCTGCAATTGCCCGACGCGCGTTTCGGTCTGTACGACTGGGCACTGATCAGCGATCACCAGCAGGCCACCAGTCAGCTGGTGTTTCATCCGACAGTGGCCGACAGCGAGCGCCAGCGCCTGATCCAGCTGTTCAGCCAGCCTGCCGTTGGCGCCTTCGAGCCATTCAAGTTGCAAGCGCCAATGAATGCCGATTTGAGCGCCGATCAATACCGACAGGCGATCGAGCGTATTCAGCAATACATCCAGGCCGGTGACTGCTACCAGGTCAACTTCGCCCAACGCTTCCGCGCGCCCTGTGAAGGTGATCCGTGGACCGCCTATTGCGCGTTGCGCCTGGCCTGCCCTACCCCGTTTTCCGGCTTCCAGAGCCTGCCCGACGGCGGCGCGGTGCTGAGCCTGTCACCGGAGCGCTTCGTCAGGGTCAGCGAGGGTCATGTGGAAACCCGCCCGATCAAAGGCACGCGGCCCCGCGGCGAAACGGCTGCGCAAGATGCAGCGAACGCCGCCGAATTGCTGGCCAGTCCCAAGGATCGTGCGGAAAACCTGATGATCGTCGACCTGCTGCGCAACGATCTGGGACGCACCTGCCGCACCGGTTCGGTTCGGGTCCCGGAATTGTTCAGCCTGGAAAGCTACCCCAACGTGCATCACCTGGTGAGCAGCGTCACCGGCGAGCTGGCGGATGAGCGTGATGCCCTGGACTTGATCGCCGGCAGCTTCCCCGGCGGCTCGATCACCGGCGCCCCGAAGATCCGCGCGATGCAGATCATCGACGAGCTGGAACCGACCCGGCGCGGCTTGTATTGCGGTTCGTTGTTGTACCTGGACGTGCGTGGCGAGATGGACAGCTCCATCGCCATTCGCAGCTTGCTGGTCAAGGGTGGGCAGGTGTGTTGCTGGGGCGGCGGCGGGATCGTGGCCGATTCGGAGTGGCAGGCGGAGTATCAGGAGTCGATTACCAAGGTGAAGATCCTCCTGGAAACGCTACAGAACCTGTAGGAGCGAGCATGCTCGCGATGGTCGTCAACGATAACGCTGGAAATCTGATGCCCCGCGTT
>NZ_JAIQWX010000215.1 GCF_020164475.1 Pseudomonas sp. REP124
TGTGGTGTTCTTGAGTGGGGCGGGTTTACCGCCCCACATCTGTTTAAGCGTAGCTTTCGATCGACGGGCAAGCGCAAACCAGGTTGCGGTCGCCAAACACGTTGTCGACCCGACCGACCGGCGGCCAGTACTTGGCTTCGATCAGGGAGGCCACCGGATACACCGCCTGCTCGCGGCTGTACGGGTGCGACCACTCGCCGACCAGTTCCGCGGCGGTGTGCGGGGCGTTTTTCAGCGGGTTGTCGTCCTTGTCCAACGTGCCGTTTTCCACCGCGCGGATTTCTTCGCGGATGCGGATCATGGCGTCGCAGAAGCGGTCCAGCTCTTCCTTGGATTCGCTCTCGGTCGGCTCGATCATCAGCGTGCCGGCCACCGGGAACGACATGGTCGGGGCGTGGAAGCCGAAGTCGATCAGGCGCTTGGCCACGTCGTCGACGCTGATGCCGCTGCTGTCTTTCAACGGACGCAGATCCAGGATGCACTCATGCGCCACCAGACCGTTGCTGCCGGTGTACAGCACTGGGTAATGCTCTTCCAGACGACGGGAGATGTAGTTGGCGTTGAGGATCGCCAACTGCGAGGCGCGCTTGAGGCCAGCGCCGCCCATCATGCGGATGTACATCCAGGTGATCGGCAGGATGCTCGCGCTGCCGAATGGTGCCGCGCAGACCGCGCCTTCCTTGCGCTCCATCTGAGCGTGACCCGGCAGGAACGGCGTCAGGTGCGATTTCACACCGATCGGACCAACGCCCGGACCGCCACCGCCGTGTGGAATGCAGAAGGTCTTGTGCAGGTTGAGGTGCGACACGTCGCCGCCGAACTTGCCTGGGGCGCAGAGGCCGACCATGGCGTTCATGTTGGCGCCGTCGATGTACACCTGGCCGCCGTTGTCGTGAACGATGGCGCAGATTTCGCGGATGCCTTCCTCGAACACGCCGTGGGTCGACGGGTAGGTGATCATCAGCGCGGCGAGGTGTTCGCGGTGCTCGATGGCCTTGGCGCGCAGGTCTTCGATGTCGACGTTACCACGGGCGTCGCAAGCGGTGACGACGACGCGCATGCCGGCCATCTGGGCGGTAGCTGGGTTGGTGCCGTGGGCCGAGGACGGGATCAGGCAGATGTCGCGACGATCTTCGCCACGGCTCTGGTGGTAGGCGCGGATGGCCAGCAGGCCCGCATATTCACCCTGAGAACCGGCGTTCGGTTGCAGCGAGATCGAGTCGTAACCGGTGGCGGCGCAGAGCATCGCTTCCAGCTCGTCGGTCAGCTGCTGGTAGCCGGCGCTCTGCTCGGCCGGGGCGAACGGGTGCAGGGCGCCGAACTCGGCCCAGGTCACCGGGATCATTTCGCTGGCGGCGTTGAGCTTCATGGTGCACGAACCCAGCGGGATCATGGTGCGGTCCAGTGCCAGGTCCTTGTCGGCGAGCTTGCGCAGGTAGCGCATCAGCTCGGTTTCCGAGTGATAACGATTGAACACCGGGTGGCTGAGGATCGGCGATTGACGCACCAGCGCGGACGGGATGGTCGCGGCGACCGAAGCGGCGAGGGCGGCGAAGTCCGGCAGCGCCTTGCCTTCGGCCAGCAGCGCCCACAGGGTTTCGACGTCGGCCTGGGTGCTGGTTTCGTCGAGGGACAGGCCCAGACGTTCGGCGTCGACCACGCGCAGGTTGATCTGCTGGGCGCGTGCTTTTTCATGAAGCTGGGCGGTGGTGGCGCCGGTGTTCAGGGTCAGGGTGTCGAAGAAGCTGGCTTGTTCAACTTGAAGACCGAGAGAGCTCAAGCCTTTGGCCAGAATCGCCGTCAGCTGGTGCACACGCTGAGCGATCTGCGTCAGGCCTTTCGGACCGTGATAAACGGCATACATGCTGGCGATGTTGGCCAGCAGTACCTGCGCGGTGCAGATGTTGCTGGTGGCCTTCTCGCGGCGGATGTGTTGTTCGCGGGTCTGCATCGCCAGGCGCAGGGCCGGCTTGCCGAAACGGTCCACGGAGACGCCGACCAGACGGCCCGGCATGTCGCGCTTGAATGCATCCTTGGTGGAGAAATACGCCGCGTGCGGACCACCGAAGCCCAGCGGCACGCCGAAGCGCTGTGCGCTGCCGATGGCCACGTCGGCGCCGAATTCGCCCGGCGGGCTCAGCAGGGTCAACGCCAGCAGATCGGCGGCCACCGCCACCAGGGCATTGGCGGCGTGGAAACGCTCGGTCAGTTCGCGGTAGTCGAACAGGTCACCGTTGCTCGCCGGATATTGCAGCAGGGCGCCGAAGAATGGCGTCACGTCAGTCAGTTCAAGCTCGTCGCCAACGACTACGTCGATGCCCAACGGCTCGGCACGGGTGCGCAGCACATCGAGGGTCTGCGGGTGGCAGTGCACGGAAGCGAAGAATTTATGGCTGCCCTTGTTCTTGCTCAGGCGCTTGCAGAAGGTCATGGCTTCGGCGGCGGCGGTGGCTTCGTCGAGCAGGGAAGCGTTGGCGATCGGCAGGCCGGTGAGGTCGCTGATCAGGGTCTGGAAGTTCAGCAGCGCTTCCAGGCGGCCTTGGGAAATCTCCGGCTGGTACGGGGTGTACGCGGTGTACCAGGCCGGGTTTTCCAGCAGGTTGCGCAGGATCGGCGACGGCGTGTGGGTGCCGTAGTAACCCTGGCCGATGAAGGTCTTGAACAGCTGGTTCTTGCCGGCGATGGACTTGATCAGGGCCAGGGCATCGGCTTCGCTCAGACCGTCTTCGAGGCCGAGGACGCTGGTGCCTTTGATGCTGTCGGGGATGACGCTGGCGCTCAGGGCTTCCAGGGAGTCAAAGCCGAGGCTGTTGAGCATGGCCTGCTCGTCACCGGCGCGTGGGCCGATGTGGCGGGCAATGAATTCGTTGGCGGTGGTCAGGTTGACTTGAGTCATGTTCGTGCTCCTCAGGCTTCGGCTTGGGCTTTGATCAGACGGTCGTAGGCGTCCTGATCCAACAGTTTGGCGACAGCCGAAGCGTCGGCCGGCTTGAAGCGGAAGAACCAGCCTTCGCCCAGCGGATCTTCGTTGACCAGTTCCGGAGCGCTGTCCAGCGCCGGGTTCACTTCCAGTACTTCGCCGTCCAGCGGCATGTAGACGCCGCTGGCGGCTTTTACCGATTCCACGGTGGCGGCTTCAGCGCCTTTGTCGTAGGACTGCAGCTCAGGCAGTTGTACGAAAACCACGTCGCCCAATGCGTTCTGGGCGAAGGCAGTAATACCGACGGTGACCGAACCGTCAGCTTCGGCGCGCAGCCATTCGTGATCTTCAGTAAAACGCAATTCGCTCATGGAAACTCCTAGGGGGCCAGACTCGTCTGGTGGACGCGGTGGAATGCTTGGGCAGATGCCCTGATTTATGACTGGGTATTAAGCAAGAACGCGGCCAATCTGTTTTTATCGTTATAAATCAATAAGTTAATCTGATTTTTCGTGGGAATTAATTTATGGGCTGTAGCGAAATCGCTACAGGGGCGAGGGCAGAAAAAAGCTGAAGTGGATCAAAGCCTTGCGCAGCCGTGATCGGAGAGGGGTGTAGCGATATCGTTCCGCTGTAGCGCTTTCAGTACAGGTGGAGGTCGCTTTTGGAGTGATTTCTGCAGAACACTGACCAACCCTGTGGGAGCGAGCCTGCTCGCGATGGGGTTTTGTCATTCAGCATAGATGTCAGCTGGTACACCATCGCGAGCAGGCTCGCTCCCACAGGGTTTTGTGTTTGCAGGATGGCTACGGCTTGTTGGGTATGCCGTACTTGCGCAACCGATGGGCGATGGCGGTATGGGAGGTTTGCAGGCGGCTGGCCAGTTGCCGGGTCGAGGGATAGCTGACGTAGAGTTTTTCCAGCAGGGTCTTCTCGAAGTCATCCATCGCCTGTTCCAGGCTGTCGACCTCGTGATCGCTCTGGCGCGCCACCGAAGTGCCGGCGATGTCGAGATCGCCGATATCCACCAGACTGCTTTCGCAAATGGCCGCGGCGCGGAAGATCACGTTCTGCAGCTGACGTACGTTGCCCGGCCAGTGGTTGCCGAGCAGTGCCGGATAAGTGCCCGGCGCCAGGCGACAGACCGGGCGCTGGATCTGCGCGCAGGCCTGCTGCATGAAATAGCGCGCCAGCAGCAGAATGTCCTGGCCACGCTCGCGCAGCGGCGGGACTTCGACGTTCAGCACGTTGAGGCGGTAGAACAGGTCTTCGCGGAACAGCCCTTCGCTGACCATCTTTTCCAAGTCGCGGTGGGTGGCGCTGAGGATGCGCACGTTGACCTTCACTTCGCGATCGCCGCCGACCCGACGGAAGCTGCCATCGTTAAGAAAGCGCAGCAACTTGGCCTGCAAGTACGGCGACATCTCGCCAATCTCATCGAGAAACACCGTGCCCTGGTTGGCCAGTTCCATCAGCCCCGGCTTGCCGCCCCGTTGTGCGCCGGTAAAGGCGCCGGGGGCGTAGCCGAACAGTTCGCTTTCGGCGAGGTTCTCCGGCAATGCCGCGCAGTTCAGCGCCAGAAACGGCGAGTTATGCCGCGTGCTGATGGCGTGGCAGGCGCGGGCCACCAGCTCCTTGCCGGTGCCGGTTTCGCCCTGGATCAACAGTGGTGCATCAAGGGCCGCCACCCGTTGTGCGCGAATCTTGAGGTTGCGGATTACCGGCGATTCGCCCAATAACGAATCAAAGCCTTCGGCGTGGTCGTGGTGCAGCGCGGATAGACGCTCGCCGATGCGGTTCGGTTGATACAGGGTCAGCAGGGCGCCGGCATCGGTAATCGGCGTGGCGTCCAGCAACAGCGTCTGGCCGTTGAGGGTGATTTCCCGCAGCGGCAAACGGAAACCGTGTTCGAGCAACGTGTCGAGCAAGGCAGGATCGGCAAACAGATCGGCCACGCTTTCACCGGCGGGTTCCCGACCATACAGGGCGATCAGCGCCGGGTTGGCCAGCAGTACCTTGCCGTCGCTGTCCAACGCCAGAACAGGATCGGTCATTGCCGCGAGCAACGCATCGAGCTGCAAATGGCGACGCTGGCCGGGCAGGATGTCCACCACCGTCATCGCCTGCACGCCGCGCACGCTGAGCAGGGCATCGCGCAGCTCTTCGAGGACTTCCGGGCTCAGGGTCGGGGCGTCGATGTAGACGTTGGGCGGAACCATTTCCACCGCATCCAGGTTGAGATTGCGTCCACCGAGCAAGGCCAGGACTTCCTGGGTAATACCGACTCGGTCGATGAAGCTGACGTGGATACGCATGGGGCGGTTTCGGGTTCTGCAGTGCGGAGGGTGGCAAGTATGCCTTGGGGCGGGCGATTGGTGAAATCCTGTGGGGTCTTACGGGTAACAGGTGACCCATTGTGGGAGCGGGCTTGCTCGCGAATGCGTCGTGTCAGGCAACATGATTGTGTCTGATCCACCGCTTTCGCGAGCAAGCCCGCTCCCACAGGGTTCAGTGGTTTTGGGTTACCTTGCGCAACACCCCGCCACTGCAAGGCTGCTACGCCATGAAGCTATCGCTCAGATTTCAACCACCTTACGACTGGCCAGCCATGCTCGGCTTTCTGTCGGCGCGGGCGATTGTCGGGATGGAGGAAGTGGTGGACGGCGTTTACTCGCGCAGCATTGGCTTGAATGGCGTTCACGGCACGCTGTCGATCCGGCCTGAGTCGGAGGACTCACTGGAGCTGTCACTGGATTTCCCCGACCCGAGCGCAGTACCGGAGATCGTCACCCGGGTGCGGCGAATGTTCGATCTGGATGCGGATCTGGACACGATCCATCGGCAGCTGGCGGTTGATCCGCTGCTGGCGCGGTTGATCGCCGAGCGTCCGGGCTTGCGAATTCCGGGGGCATGGGATGGATTGGAGTTGGCGATTCGCGCGGTGCTTGGGCAGCAGATTACGGTGGTCGCGGCGATCAAGCTGGCGGGGAAACTGGTGGCGAGTTACGGGACGCCGCTGGTTTCACCGCGGAGTGGGTTGAGTCATGTGTTTCCCGAAGCTGCGGTGTTGGCAGCGGCGGATCTGGCGACGTTGGGCATGCCCAAAAGCCGTGGGCGAACGTTGTCCGGCGTGGCTCAGGCGTTGCTGGATGATCCGTTGCTGTTCGAGCCGGGCCGAACGGGAGGTGTGGCGCGGTTGCTGGCGTTGTACGGCATCGGTGACTGGACGGCGCAGTATGTGGCCTTGCGGCAGTTGCGCGAGCTGGATGGGTTTCCGTCGGGGGATGTGGGGTTGATCAATGCCCTGGCGGCGCTTGAGGGGGAGGCGGTGACGGCGCGTCAGTTGCAGGTGCGGGCGGAGGCGTGGCGGCCGTATCGGGGGTATGCGGCGCAGTTGCTTTGGACTTCGTTGAGTCGTAGTGATTGAGCTGATCCTGGAGATGCGTTGCCTGTTCGGACGCCTTCGCGGGCAAGCCCGCTCCCACAATGTCCGTGTTGAACACAAGTTTTGCGAACACCACTGAAACCTGTGGGAGCGGGCTTGCCCGCGATGAGGATCAGATAGTCACCACCACTGTGGGCGATGTGAGCCAAGTTCGGAGGCGGGGATGGTCCACTGCAAGGGTGTGCCGGTGATCTTCAGTGGCACATGCAGCCGATGCGCCGGTCCCCATGGCGTCTGTTCGACCAGCAATCCCTGATCCGCTTCATCTTCTGCCCGCAACGCTTCTTCTTTGCCGGGCCCATTTTCGATCAGCAACTTCGCCGTGCGCGCCAACGACAGCCGCGCCGAGCCACTGCGCCCGCTGCTCAAGCGCTCGGCCAACAACTTGATCGCACTGGCCGCCATCAGATACCCGGTGGCGTGATCCAGAGCTTGCACCGGCAAGGGCGTCGGCTTGTCCGAGCGCTTCCACTGCATGCCATTTTCGGCAATTCCGCTGCTCATCTGCACCAGGCTGTCGAAGCCGCGACGGTTCTGCCAGGGGCCGCTCCAGCCGTAGGCGTTGAGGCTGACGTCGATCAGGCCGGGGGCGAATTCTTGTCGTTCACTGACCCCGTATCCCAAGCGCTCCAGCGCGTCGGCGCGGTAGCCGTGCAGCACGATGTCGGCGTCCTTGAGCAAGGCTTCGAAAACGCTGCGATCGGTTTTGTCCTGCAGGTCGAGACGTGCGCAGCGTTTACCCAGAGTCATTTCCGGGATCACGCCCGGCTCGTTCCAGGACGGTGGATCGATGCGCAAAACTTCGGCGCCGAGGCCAGCGAGAAAACGGCTGGCGACGGGGCCGGCGAGCACGCGGGTCAGGTCCAGCACTTTTATCCCGGCCAGGGGTTGCGCCACCGAGCCCTGCCAGGGTTTAGCGCTCTGGTTGTTGTGGGTGGCGGATTGGACCAGTGGTTCGGCGTTCACGGCCTGGCCTTGAGGGTGTGCTTGCCACTCGGCCCAGCTACGCATTTCGGCGGCGCAGCCACCGGCTTCGACCACGGCCTGCTCCAGATCGCTCTTGGCCCATTGCGCGACTTTGGCCGCCATCGCGGTGCGGTCGGCGCAGGTGCCAATCACCGATTCGGCAGCGGCGCGGTGATGAGGGGCGTTGGTGTGGAGGCGGATCCAGCCGTCCTTGGCGGCGTAGTCGCCGGCGATCGGGTCCCACAACGGTGGCACGCTCCAGCCCAGTGGACGAATGGAGCTTGAGAACCAGAACGAAGCCAGGCGTCGGTCGACTTCGAGGCCGGGCAGGCGTCCGGTTTGTTGATGCAGCAGTTCGCTAATGGCCTGGCCCGCGGCCGCGATGCTGGCGCAGGCCAGGTCGGTAACGGCGAATGCCGAGGGCAGGGCGCCGCTGGCGGTGAACGGGATGGGTGTGGCTGGCAAGCCGAGTGCGGCTTGAATGGACGTGAGTAAATCAGTCATCGAAGGCCCTCCGGAACGAGAGCCCGATCATAGTTCATAAAAGGCGAGGCCAGATGAAATCCCATCCCTGTGGGAGCGAGCCTGCTCGCGATGGCGGTGTGTCATTCGGCATCGATGTCGGCTGGCACACC
>NZ_JAIQWX010000216.1 GCF_020164475.1 Pseudomonas sp. REP124
CGAGGCTTGCCCGCGAAGAGGCCAGTCAGATCAACTCAAATCTCAACGCTGCTTCAAACGGTCAATCACCACCGCCAGCAACAGAATCGAACCCCGAATCACATACTGATAAAAGGTATCGATGTTCTTCAGATTCATCGCGTTTTCAATGATCGCCAGGATCAGCACCCCGGCAATCACATGCCGGATCATGCCGATGCCGCCACTCAGCGAAACCCCGCCCAGCACACAGGCTGAAATCACCGTCAGCTCGAACCCCTGGCCGATCATCGGCTGGCCCGAGGTCATGCGCGAGGCCAGGATTACCCCCGCCAGCGCACCGATCACCCCGTGCACGGCGAAGATCATGATCTTGGTCCGGTCCACGTTGACCCCGGCCAACAGCGCCGCTTCCTGGTTGCCACCGATGGCCATGGTGTTGCGCCCGTAGGTGGTGTAGTTCAGCAGCCAGCCGAAGAACAGGAAGCAGACGATGGTGATCAGGATCGGCACCGGCACGCCGAACAGCTGGCCGTTGCCGTAGACGAAGAACGATTCCTGGGACACGCCCACCGCTTTGCCGTTGGCGAAGATGTAGGCCAGGCCGCGGACGATCTGCATGGTCGCCAGCGTGGTGATCAGCGCATTGACCCGCAGCTTGGCGATCACGATGCCGTTGATCAGGCCGACGATCAGGCCCATGCACAACGCAGCGGAAATCCCGAGAAACACGCTGTTGGTATCACGCATCACCACCGCCGCCACCACGCCGGCGCAGGCAATCACCGAACCCACCGACAGGTCGAAATGCCCGGACGCCAGGCAATACAGCATGGTGCATGCGGCAATCCCCGTGGTGGAAATCGCCAGGCCCAGGCCGCGCATGTTCAGTGGCGAAAGGAAGTTGTCGATCAGCAAGGTGCAGAGCACGAAGATCCCGACCGCGGCCGCCAGCATGGCCCAGTCATCGACAAAGCGCCGCAGGTCCAGAGGCTTGCGCGCGGTCGGCAGGGTTTCGTTTTGGGTTGTCATCATAGTCACCTCTCAGTTCGCCACGCCGTCAGCGCGTTGGCGCGGCAAAGCCAGTTGCAGCAGGTTGGATTCATTGGCCTGTTCGCGGCTCAGCTCGCCGCGCATCACCCCTTCGCACATCACCAGGATGCGGTCGGAAATGCCCATCACTTCCATCAGGTCGCTGGACACCACGATCACCGCAATGCCGCTGGCGGCCAGGTTGTGGATGATCTGATAGATCTCGGCCTTGGCGCCGACGTCGATGCCACGGGTGGGCTCGTCGAGCAGCAGGATCTTCATCGGCATCGACAGCCAGCGACCGAGAATCGCCTTCTGCTGATTGCCCCCGGAGAGGAACTTGATCGGTTGCCCGGCGTGGGGCGTCTTCACCCGCAGTGCCTTGATCTGTTTGTCGGCGTTGTTCTTTTCCCAGAGCCCGCGGATCAGGCAACCGAAACGGGAATGCGCCGGGCGCGCACTGATGTTGATGTTCTCGGCGACGCTGCCCAGCGGAATGATGCCTTCCTTCTTGCGGTCCTCCGGGCATAGCAGAATGCCGGCGGCGATGGCATCTCGAGGGGAACTCAACTTGAGTTCATGGCCACGCAATTCCAGGCGCCCGGCGGTGTTGCGCTCCAGCCCGCTGAGCAGGCGGAACAGCTCGGTGCGACCGGCGCCGACCAGACCGAACAGCCCGAGAATCTCGCCCTTGTGCGCCTCGAAACTCATCGGCTCGCGCAAGCCAGGGCCAAGCAGGCCGTCGACCTTCAGCGCCACCGCGCCGCGCGGACGCGAGCGATAGTCATAAATGTCCTGGATGTCGCGGCCGACCATGCAGGTCACCAACTGATCGTGGGTCAGCTCGCTCATGTCCTCGAAGGTGCGCACGTAGCGACCGTCCTTGAACACCGTCACCGCATTGCAGATGCGGAACACTTCTTCCATGCGGTGGGAGACGTACAGCACCACTTTGCCTTCATCGCGCAGGCGCCCGATGATCGCCATCAAGCGATCAATCTCCCGCGCCGACAGGCTGCTGGTGGGTTCGTCGAAGGCGATCACATGGGCGCCACGGGACAGGGCCTTGGCGATTTCCACCAGTTGCCGCTGGCCGAGGGACAGGCGCCCTACTTTCTCCTGCGGATCGATTTCGTCGGCCAGGCCCTTGAGGCAGGCCAGCGCCTGCTGGCGCAGCTGGCGACGATTGATCAGGCCGAAACTGGCCGGCAAATGGCCTAGGAACAGGTTTTCGGCGACGGTCATTTCCGGCACCAGATGCAGTTCCTGGTGAATCACCGCCACGCCGCAGCCAATGCTGTCGGCGGTGGATTTGAACACGTGGGTGCGGTCGCCGATCCGCAGGTCGCCGCTGCTCGGGATGTAGGCACCGCCGAGAATTTTCAGCAGGGTCGACTTGCCCGCGCCGTTCTCGCCCATCAGGGCATGAACCTGCCCGGGGTGGGCGATGAAATTGATGTTGTCCAGCGCCTTCACGCCGGGGAAAGTCTTGCCGATCCCGTTGAAACGCAGGCTGCCTCCCGACAGGAATGCGGCCGGTTGTTGTAATTGTGTTTGCGCCATAACCACCTCGTCACACAGATCAGGCGGCCCCGCTGCCGGGGCCGCCGATGAAATCAACCGGCCTTCAGTTCCACAGGCCGATCTTTTCCAGTTCCTGCTTGAAGTTGTCGCGGGTGATCAGGGTCACGTCGTCCATCGCCGTGTATTTCGGCGGTTCTTTGCCGGTGGTGACCCACTCGTACATCATGCTCGCGGTGTTGTAGCCCTCGATGTGCGGACTTGGCAGCATCGAACCGTAGAAGCCGCTGTTGGGCTTTTTCAGCTCGCCGATGGCGTCGGTACCATTGATGCCGATGCCGATCACGTTCGCCGCGGCAAAACCGGCAGCCTCGGTGGCGCGCACGCCACCCAGGACGGTGTTGTCGTTCATGCCGCCGATGATCAGGTTCTTCGCCGCGCCCGGCAGTTTCACCAGCGCCGAGTTGGTGGCGTCCATGCTGCCTGGCACGTCGAGGGTCTTGAGTGCCGCGAACAGGATGTGATCCTTCGGCATGCCGGCTTCTTCCAGCGACTTGACCGAACCGTCGGTGCGCTTCTTGCCGGTGTCGAGTTCGTTGTAGGTGTTGATCACGGCGTAGGTGTCTTTCCAGTCCCAGCCGCGTTTCTTCGCTTCGGTGGCCATGGCGGCGCCCTGCTTCTGGCCGACTTCGAACGCGGCCATCCCCAGGTACGGAACGTCTTCCATGAACTTGCCGTTGGCGTCGACAAAACGGTCGTCGACGGCGATCACTTTCAGGTCGTTGAGCTTGGCCTTGGCCATGATCGCCGGGCCGAGGGAGACGTCGGGCGGGCAGATCACGAAGCCCTTGGCACCGTTGGCCGCCAGGCTGTCGATGGCCGACAGGGTTTTCTCGCCGTCAGGCACGGCGATCTTGATCAGGGTGAAGCCCTTCTCCTTGCCGGCCTTTTCGGCAAAGGCCCATTCGGTCTGGAACCACGGTTCTTCGGCCTGTTTGACCAGAAAACCGATTTTCACCTCCTCGGCCGCCAGCAGGGTGCTGCTGAGGCTGAATGCGCTAACCGCCAAAGCGGCACAGCACATGGAACGGATGGCATGACGACGATTCATAAGCTGACTCCTTGTTATTTTTTTGAGCATTCTTTGAAAGCCATTAAAGCGGTGAAACCAAGTTACCAATAGTCATATCGTATGATGATTGGATTTCAGGCGTATTTATCCGCGTGAAATCCCGGACATTCAGTCGTGGTACATCACTGAACGGCCACCATCGATGGTGATGCAGGAAGCGTTGATGAACGGCGCCTCGTCGCTGGCCAGGAACACCGCGGTCATCGCCACTTCAATCGGCTGGCCGATGCGTTTGGGCGGATGCAGGTCGTAGGCGCGCTGACGTTCGGCGTGGGGATCGGCAAAGCCGTTCCAGTAGTCGACGTTCAATTGGGTTTCGATGTAGCCCGGTGCGATGGCATTCACGCGAATGCCCTTGGGCGCGTATTCGATGCCCAAAGCGCGGGTCAGGCCGAGCAGACCGTGCTTGGCCACCGGATACGGGAAGCAGCCGGGAATGATGTGGCTGGAATGTGTGGAGGCGATGTTGATGATGCTGCCGACGCCCTGCTCTATCATCTGCGGCAATACCGCCTTGCAGCCGAACCAGGCGCCGTCGAGATCGATGGCGAAGCAACGGTGCCAGTCGTCTTCGGTCATTAGCAGGGGATCGCGGAATACGTTGATCCCGGCGCAATTGACCAGCACGTCGATCCGACCGTGGCGCTCGACCGCGAGCCGGGCCATGGCGTGCAGGTCCTGCTGACGGGAAACGTCAGCCTTGATCGCCACCACGTCCGCTCCCTGATCGCGCCAGTGGGCCGCGACTTTTTCGACCTTGTCGGCCTGGATGTCACTGATGATCAGTTTCGCCTGCTGGCAGGCAAAGGCCGCGACAATGGCTTCGCCGATGCCCTGGGCGGCACCGGTCAGCAGCACGACCTTGTCTTTGAGGCGCTCGCCCCTGGGCGGTTCAGGCACCGGCGGCAGTTCGAGGGGATATCGCTGCATCACTTCACCAATCTTGTTTTTTTAAGTGTGAGTGCATCGTGGAACGATGGTGCCGACTATAAACCCGGCACCGGATTAATCTCAATATATAATTTTGCATCCCATATTTTGGGATTTATCCGGCAAATCTCGTACAGAGCTTTCCTGCGACATCTACCTGAATCGACAACACGGCACCGTCCAGCGGGTGATCGAGCGGGCTGGCGGCGCTGGTGATGTACAGGGTTTTCAGGTCGGGACCGCCAAACACGCAACTGGTCGGACGGCTGACAGGCAGCTCGATGACCCGATCAATCTGGCCATCCGGTGCCAGCCTGAGCAGGCAACTGCCGTCCCAGCGGGCGTTCCAGATAAAACCTTCGGCATCCATCGCCGAGCCGTCCGGACCGCCGCGACGATGGGGGCCAAACCAGGTTTGCGCCGGTTCAAGGTTGCCATCGGTGCGGATGAAATGCCGATACAGCGCGCCGTCGAGGCTGTCGCCGAAATAGACCGTGGTGCCGTCATCGCTCCAGAGCAAGGTATTGGGGATGCCGAGGCCGCGCAGCAGCGGGGTCACCCGCGCATCACGATCGATACGAAAGAGCCCGCCGGAACGCTGTTTGATCGGCAGGTCCTCGCCCCGCGGTCCGATGTTGTTTTGCATGGTGCCGAGCCAGAGCCGGCCCTGGGCGTCGCAGCGGGCTTCGTTGCCACGGTTGCCGGGTTGCGGATCGGCGACGCAGAACAGGGTCAGGCGTGGTTCAAGCCCCGGGGAATTCAGGTCGAGACGATAAACGCCGCTGCTCAGGGTCACCAATGCATCGCCGCTGGCACAGGGGATAAAGGCCGACACGTGTTCGGGCATCTGCCAGATCTGCACGTTGGAGCCGATCAGGCGCAGGGCTTGTTTGCCGGCGATGTCCACCCAGTAGAGCGCCTGGGTTGGCGCGTCCCAGAACGGTCCTTCGCCGAGATGGGCGCGGTGTTCGGTGACTGCGGTCCACGTCATGAAACCTCCTGCGTTCTTGTTTTTATATGTTTGGATATGTGGGAGCGAGCCTGCTCGCGATAGCGGTAGATCAGGCGCAACCCATGTCGCATGTTAGTCAGTCATCGCGAGCAGGCTCGCTCCCACAGGATTTTCAATCTCAGCCGGTTTTCTTGTCCGCCATGAACTGCGGGTAGTAGCGCTTGATCGCAAGATCAGCGTTATCGATCAAGGTCATGCAGGCCCAGACACCCCGCGCGGCATCCCGGGCGGCGATGGCTTCGGCCATGTCCTTGTGAACCGGCAAGGTGCGGCGCAATTCGTCCGGGTCGGCGGCGGACACTTCGAAACACACCGCCAGCAGCGCGCCGAGGGCGGGGATCATTTGTTCGATGAATTGATTGTGACTGGCTGCGAGGATGCACTCGTGGAAGAGCTGGTCGGCGCGGTTGTAGTCGATGCCACTGTCCACGGCCCGCTCCAGGGCATTGCAGGCCAGCAGGATGGCTTCCACCTGCGGGGCGGTGGCGCGCTCGCAGGCCCAGCGCACGGCCATCGGTTCGATGGTGCGACGCAGGTCGAGCAGATCGTCGACGAAGTTTTCCGGCAATCCGCCACGAGACAACCAGCCAACGACTTGTGGATCGAAAAGGTTCCAGCGCTTGACCGGCAGTACACGAGTGCCGACCTTCGGCCCGACTTCGAGCATGCCTTTGGCGACGAGAGTCTTGATGGCTTCGCGAATGACGGTCCGGCTGACGCCCAGCTGTTCACCGAGATCGGCTTCCACCTTGAGCGACTCACCGGGCTTGACCTGCCCGGCGGCTATCCAGCAACCGAGCCAGTCGACGGTCGACGCGTGAAAACTGCTGGACATGGACACCTCGGAAGCATGTGCGATGGAGGCACACGCTAATCATCATACGATTGGGTGTCAAATTGATTTTTCAGGAAACACACGGACCAATGTGGGAGCGGGCTTGCTCGCGAATGCGATGTATCAGTCACCAACAATGTTGACTGACCTACCGCATTCGCGAGCAAGCCCGCTCCAACAGGGGGTTATGTGTCAGGGTTCGAGGCCGATGGGGAAGAACTCTCCCCCACTCCACACGCCTAACCAGCGCTGCCCTTCGATCTCGCGACTCACCGCCAGCTCCACCAACTGATAGAACACATTGCGATGAATCAACGCCTCAAGATTGCTGCGCACATGCACGTAAGGCGCAGGTTCCTGGGTCCGGGGATCGATCATCACGCGAATCGGATGTTCGGCCCCGGCCTCGGTGGTTTCGTCGACATTGGTGGTAAAGCGCAGGAGCTGCGACTCGCCCTCGCCTTCCACGTCCACGGAAATCGCCACGAACGGCGCGTCGTCGACCTTGATGCCGACTTTCTCGACCGGGGTGATGAGGAAGTAATCATCGCCGTCGCGGCGAATGATGGTGGAGAACAGCTTGACCATCGGCTTGCGCCCGATCGGCGTGCCCAGGTAATACCAGGTGCCGTCGCGGGCAATGCGCATGTCGATGTCGCCGCAGAAGTCCGGGTTCCACAGGTGGACCGGCGGCAAGCCTTTGGTCTTGGGGATTTGCCCCAACAGGTCGTTGGCTTTTTGCGGGCCACTCATGGCGATCTCCTTGGATTACTGGTTGCTGAGCCCCAACAGACTGCGAGCGTATTGCTCAAGCGGCGGGCCCATCAGGTCTTCTGGCTTTTCGTCGTGGAACGTCAGTAAACCGCCACGACTCTTGATACGTGCAGTATCAATCAAATACTGAGTGCTGGTCTCGATCAACATGATCTGAATCACGCCGGTATCGACGCCCAGGCGATCGATCGCTTCCTGATCCAGCCATTCATCGGAGTTGCCGATGCGGTCATCCGCCTTGGCGAAGCGGGTATAGAGCAGGTAATGGGCGCCGGCGGAACGGGCCTCGTTCATCGCTTGGTCCAGACCTTCAGGCCCGCGGGCGCGGCGGACCATCGGGAAGTATTCGATGAAACCGTCGAAGGCGACTTCAGCGATCACGTTGGGACGCGGGTAGGCGGTGCCGCCCGGCGGCATGAACGCGCCCTGGGCGATGTAGACGAACGAGTCCGGCTGAATGCGCAGGTTGTTCACGCGATGACTGTCGCTGTGATCCAGAAAGCCGGCGTCGCTCATATGGTAGCGAGCCCCTTCGGCCATATCGCTGACATTCATGCAGCCGCCAAGCGCCAAAACGGCCAGCAGCAAAACCAGGCTACGCATCCTATCCTCCAGAGGCCGGTGTCGGAAAACCGGCGAATGGCCGTGGGATGCAGCTTTTGCGCCAGCTCCAGAGCTTAAGTGTTTTACGGAGCCCAATCGCGAGCAGGCTCGCTCCCACAGTTATTATTGAAACCC
>NZ_JAIQWX010000217.1 GCF_020164475.1 Pseudomonas sp. REP124
GACCTGTAGGAGCGAGGCTTGCCCGCGAAGCTTTTAATGCTTCACACCAGGTAGTTCTTCAATTCCCGCGCAATCACCATCCGCTGAATCTCGCTCGACCCTTCATAGATCTGCGTAATCCGCGCATCCCGGTAGTACTTCTCCACCGGATAATCTTCCAGATAGCCATACCCGCCATGAATCTGAATCGCCGAGGAGCAGACCTTCTCGGCCATTTCCGATGCGAACAATTTGGCCTGGGACGCTTCCGACAGGCACGGTTTGCCAGCACTGCGCAGACGTGCGGCATGCAGGATCAGCAGGCGGGCGGCGTTGATCTGCATCTGCATGTCCGCCAGCATATTGGCCACGCTCTGGTGCTCGATGATCGGTTTGGCGAACTGCACGCGGTCGCGGGAGTAGGCCAGCGCCGCTTCGAACGCGGCGCGGGCGATGCCCAGGGCCTGGGCGGCGATGCCGATGCGGCCGCCTTCGAGGTTGGACAGGGCAATGGCCAGGCCTTTGCCGCGTTCACCCAGCAGGTTGGCTTCGGGGATGGTGCAGTTGTTCAGGGTGACGGCGCAGGTGTCCGACGCGCGGATGCCCATCTTGTGTTCGGTGCGGTCGACGATGAAACCAGCGGTATCGGTAGGCACCAGGAACGCCGAGATGCCGCGCTTGCCCAAATCCGGATCGGTCACGGCAAAGACGATGGCCAGCTTGGCCCGCTTGCCGTTGCTGACGAACTGCTTGGCGCCGTTGATCACCCACTGGCCGTCGCGCAGTTCGGCGCGGGTGCGCAGGTTGTGCGCTTCGGAACCGGCCTGGGGCTCGGTCAGGCAGAAGCAGCCGATGGTCTGGCCGCTGGCAAGGTCCGCCAGCCAGGTCTGTTTCTGTTCTTCGCTGCCGTAGTTGAGTACCGGCCCGCAGCCCACGGAGTTGTGGATGCTCATGAACGCGCCGGTGGCGCCATCACCAGCGGAGATCTCTTCCACGGCCAGTGCGTAGGCGACGTAATCGACATAGGTGCCGCCCCATTCTTCGGGAACCACCATGCCCAGCAGACCCAACTCACCCATCTTCGCCACCAGGGCGTCGTCGATCCAGCCGGCCTTTTCCCAGGCCTGGGCGTTTGGCGCGATCTCGCCACGGGCAAAATCCCGGGCCATGTCGCGGATCATGATTTGCTCTTCGCTCAGTTCGATATCGTGCATGGCTCAGTTCCCGCTCTGGTCAAACCCGGTGAAAAAACTCGCCACGTGTGCGGCGTCCAGCGCCTGCAGGGTCGGCGGATTCCAGCGCGGGTTCTTGTCTTTGTCGATCAGCAAGGCGCGCACGCCTTCGATCAGGTCGCCGCGCTCGAACCACTGGCGGTCCAGGTGCAGCTCAAGGGCGAAGCATTGTTCGAGGCTCAGGTGGCGGCCGCGACGGAGCATTTCCAAAGTGACCGCCATAGCCACGGGCGAGCGGGTGGCCAGCAGGTCGGCGGTGGTCGTGGCCCACTCGTGACTGTCGGCGACGGTCACTTCGCGCAGTTGCTCAACAATACTCGGCACGTCGGGCAAGGCGAAGAAGTGGTCGATGGCCGGGCGCAGCGTCTCGAGCGGAGCGTCGGGCAGTTGCTGCACGGCGAGGGTCGCCAACAGGCTCTGAAGGTCTTTGAGCGGGGTGTCGTGCCATTGCAGCTGGTCGAGTTTCTCGTCCAGCGTGGCCAGCTTGCCGCTGTCCAGATACCAGTCGGCCAGGCCGCAATACAGGGCATCGGCAGCGCGGATCTGCACGCCGCTCACCCCGAGATAAATCCCCAGTTCGCCCGGCACCCGTGGCAGGAAGTAGCTGCCGCCGACGTCCGGGAAGTAGCCGATGCCGACTTCCGGCATCGCCAGCCGGCTCTTTTCGGTGACCACCCGCAGATCGGCGCCTTGCACCAGACCCATGCCGCCGCCCAGGACGAAGCCGTCCATCAGCGCGAGGACAGGTTTGCGGTAGTGGTGAATGGCGATATCGAGGGCATATTCCTCGACGAAGAAATCCACGTGCAGGGTGTCGCCGCTTTTGAAACTGTCGTGCAGCGAGCGAATGTCGCCACCGGCGCAGAAGGCTTTTTCGCCGGCGCCGCGCAGGACAACGGCGTGCACTTGGGGATCCTGCGCCCAGGCGTCGAGCTGGCGTTGCAGGTGGCGAACCATATCGAGGGTCAGGGCATTAAGGCCGGCGGGGCGGTTGAGGGTCAGGTGACCGATGTGGTTGCGGACTTCGGCCAGCACGTCGTTCTGCGTGGCATCCATGGGCCGGTTGCCCGGAGAAGTAACCTGAGCAGTCATCAGTAACTCCCTGCTTTTATTGTTCTTTATAAAGAAGCTCGCGCGCGAGCGTTGCAGGATCGTAACAGTGCAAATTTGTGATGTACAACGGGGATATGTGCAGGTGCTGTCTGCGTTTTTGCAAAGTGCTCACTGGCAGCACTGTGGTCACAGGTGCTTCCTGTGCTCTCTGTGGGAGCGAGCCTGCTCGCGATGGTAGTCAACGATAACGCGGGCTATCTGATGTCCCGCGTTGTTGCGGCTTCCATCGCGAGCAGGCTCGCTCCCACAGAAGAAGAGGCGATCAGGCGCTGGCGTGGCTGAGCACTTCGCCGATGCTGCGCCGCTTGGCGTACAGCTCGCTGGTATGGATCAGCTGTTCCAGGTCCTCAGGCGTGACATCGATAAAGGCCTCCATGTCTGCCAAAGCCAGTTTCAGGTCATCGACCGTGATCGCCTGACTGTCGATCGGCGGATGATCGGCGGGCACCATCGGCACCGGCTCGGCCGGGCGCTTGGGATAACGGATGCGCGTCAGGTTGTTGTAGGCCACCGCGCACAGCACCATCACCAACGCGCTGAGCATCACCGGCCCCAGCGCCATCCAGTCCATCGAGACTGTCACAGGATCGGCCAGCACCGTGGTCGCCGCCACCGCGCCCGCAGGAGGATGCAGGCAACGCAGCCAGCACATCAGAACCACCGCCATGCCCGCCGCCAGACAGGCGCTGCCCAGGGTACGACCGAGCACATGGGCCGCCAGCAACCCCATCACCCCGGCGCACAGATAGCCGCCGACAATCGACCAAGGCTGCGCCAGCGCACCGGAAGACACCGCAAACAGCAGCACTGCCGACGCCCCCAGCGGACCGATCAGGTGCTGCGCCGCCTCGACGCCGAACACCAGACTGCAGATCCAGACACTGGCCAGGGTGCCGATGGCCATGCCGATGGCGGCACGGCTCCATTCGGTGGGGCGGGTATTGATAGCGGCAGGCAACCAGCGAGCGAGCATGATGAAAACCGTTCCGTAGACAAAAAAACGAGGTAAAAAAAAGGCTTGCCGGGAATACCCAGAAAGCCCTTGAAGGTGTTCCAACTATTGGGGGAGGAACGACGATAGTTTGCCGACATCAGGTGTTACTGACAAATTCATATTAATGAAGCTTCAGTTCATTAATTCTGATGCAAAGCGACTCGTCGACCGCTGAGGAAACACAGCAATCCCCCCATCGCCGTCAGGGCGCTCAAAGCATAGAACATCGTCGGTGCGGGCGTGTGCATCAGTAGGTACCCGCAAAGGACTGGGCTGGCGGCGCCACCGAGGGCCGCGAGGTTCTGCGCGCCGTAATAGCTGCCGCGCAGTTCCTCCGGGGCCAGTGTGTCGACGAAGAGGAATTCGGACGGATAGATGATCATTTCGCCGAGGGTGAAGATGAACATCGCCACGCACCAACTGACCATGCTGTCGGCGAAGCTGAAGCCGATCAGGCCGATGATGAACAGGGTGGTGCCACCGGCGATCCAGTAGCGCAGTTTTTCCCGGGTGATGAAACGACCGAACTGGTACTGCAACAGGATCACCGCAATGGCGTTGCAGGCAAGCAGGGCGGCCATGATGTCCAGGGCGTGTTTGTCGTCATTGGTCACCAGCAGGTATTGCGACAGGTACAGGGTGAATCGCCCGTGGACCACCGTGCTGAGCAGGCAGCCGCAGGTGAACATGATCAGGGTGCGGTCGTTCTTCAGGGTCACCAGGGTCTTGAGGAAACTCTGCGGCTGGCCAATGACCGGCGTCGGCGCCGAGTCCCTGGGAATCCCGACCATCAGGAAGATACTGAAGAACGCGATGGCGCCGGCAATCAGGAACGGCGCAATCGGATAGTAGCCGGCGATGGTCACGCCGAGCATGGGGCCGGTGGCGTAGCCGATGTTGGTCAAGGTGTAGCGTATGGAAAACGCCTTGGCGCGCTGGCCGATGGGCAGGTTTTCGCTGAGGATCGCCTTGGAACCGATGAGAAACAGCGCCGACGCGGTTTCGGTGATGATCAGGGTGAGGGTGGTCAGGTACAGGTTTTCGGCGAAGGTCAGCAGCACGAAGCCAATCGCGCTGGACAGCATCGTCAGGATCAACAGCCGGCGCTTTTCCAGGCGATCGATGATGTAGCCGCCATACAGCGCGAGCAGGGTGGCGATGAACACCGCAATCCCCAGCAGCAGACCGACGTCCTGATGGTTGAGGCCCAGCTTGTTGCTCAGGAACAGCGTGAGCAAGGGACTGCTGATGGCACGGCTGACAACGATGGTCAGAGAGACGATCATCAGGCGGCGGATAACGAGCGAGTAATTGAACACGGTGGGGCAAATGTCCTTATTCAGATGTGTAGTGTTCGACGATGTACCGAGTTGCGGCCATTCGCGAGCAAGCCCGCTCCCACAGGAGGCTGGAGTGAACACAATATTTGTGAGCACTGCAGATCCAATGTGGGAGCGGGCTTGCTCGCGAAGAGGCCGGATCAACCAACAAATGACTCAACCCAGCCACCGTTCCAGCCCATCAACCGACTCCAGCGCTTCCAGCCGCCACAACTGCTCGACCAACCCCGTCGCCTGCTGCCGCGAGATCACCCGCGTCGCCAGGCTGTAGAACTTCTCTTCCAGCGCCCCGTCACTCAACGGATTGCCCGGCGCTCCCAGGGGTGGATCGACACACAGGCTGGCCAGCCGACCGT
This sequence comes from Pseudomonas sp. REP124, assembly GCF_020164475.1. Classification (GTDB taxonomy): domain Bacteria; phylum Pseudomonadota; class Gammaproteobacteria; order Pseudomonadales; family Pseudomonadaceae; genus Aquipseudomonas. The sequence continues at coordinate 5,015 of NZ_JAIQWX010000217.1, forward strand.
CCACGGTCCGCACACTGACCACCGGCTCGCCATCCTCTGACAGTTGCGGATCCACTTCAAGACGAATGCGCGACAGCCAGCGAGCAATTCGCGGATCGTCGCGCTGCGCCTCGTCATAAGCCTCGAGCCGGCAATGGCCATGCACCAACCGCGCGGCGAGTGCGTAGGGCAGGCTCATCTGGGACGCCGCCAGGGTACTGACATCCTGGCTGCCGCACATGTCCTTCAGAAACCCGCACAACGACACATGGATATCCTCGACCTGATCGGCGCCGACCTGCAATTGCGCAAGCAACAAACCCAGGGCATCGATGGCCGAGTGAGTGCCTCGGCATGAGGCGTGGGGCTTGATCGAGCAGCGGGCGAGTTTCCACACCGTCCCCAGATCGGCATCCAGCGCTTCGGGTTGAGCGGTCTGCGGGGCCAGGGTCCTGAGAAAACCTCCCCAGACATCGTCGAACAGTTTCGACGGGCCGGTGACGCCTTGCCCGGCAAACCGCGCCGCCAGCAAGCCGCCCTCGGCCGCGCGACCACTGTGCAGTTTTTTGCTTTGCGAGCCATCGTGGATGAAGGCCCACAAACCACCGCTGAAACTGCCGGCGATACCGAGTGTGGCGAGCATCTGTTCAGCGTTCAAACCCAGGATTCGTGCGCTGGCCGCCGCTGCGCCGAACACGCCGCAGGTGGCGGTGGAGTGCCAGCCGGCACCGTTGTGGGCTGAATAACTGCCACAGGCTTCGAGGACCCGACGGCCGATCTCGTAGCCAATCACCACGGCAGTGATGAACTCGCGTCCGTTCACCGGTTGCCCGGCCAGCGACACCGCGGCCATGACCGCCGGCAACACCACGGCGCCGGAATGATCGCAGCCACCGGTGTCGTCCAGCTCCAGCGCGTGGGCGGCGACACCGTTGAGCAAGGCCGCCTGGGCCGCGCCGAGTCGCAGGTCGGTGCCCCAGACCAAGGCCTCACCGACGTCGCCCTCGAACACCCGGCGTGCCTGCAGCGCCACGCTGCTGTCAGCGCCGGCCAGGGTTGCACCAAAGGTGTCGAGAATATGTCGCTTGGCTTGCGCCACCAGCGTTGACGGCAAATCCTCGAACCGGGTCTCGACGCAAAACTGCGCCAGCCGTTGCATCCGTTCGGTCATAGGAGGTAATCCCGGTAGTGCCGCTCATACACCGACGCCGGATGATCCTCGCTCACCGGCGCCGCGGATTCCGCCCACCATTGCGCGACTTCAGCTCCGGTGGCGATCCACACGTCATCGCGCTGCCGGATACCTTCGAGCAGCTCGCGCAACACGCCGATGCGTCCCGGCGTGGCGATGATTTCCGGGTGCAGGCGCAGCACGTAGCACAGGCCGAAACGATGAAACCCGGCGAAGTCCATCTGGAGGTTGCCCAGGGTGTGGCTGTAGGAGGCGATCCGCGATTGGGCCGGTGGCACCGCCGGGCTGAGGTTGAAGGCGAAGTAGGGTTCGTCTTCCAGTTCGTAGTGCAGCGGCAGCTCGATCACCTCGGGGGCGGTCGGGTGAGCGAACGGCAAATCATCGCCGCGCCACGAGGACGACCAGCTAATGGCCTGATTGCGCAACGCCTCAATGAAACCGGGCGCACCGTTGCCAGCGGGAATGCGAAAACCGACAGGGCGTTGGCCGGTCAGCGCTCGCAAGGCTTCGCAGCCACGGGCGATTTCAGCGGTCTGCTGCGCCAGGTCAAGGTTGTCGTAGTTCTGGTGACGATAGCCTGCACAGGCGATTTCATGGCCGTCAGCCTGGATCGCTCGCAGGTGTTCGGGGTTTTCCTCGGCGACGATGCCCGGGACGAACCAGCTGCTGCGCACGCCCAGTTCCCTGAATAGCCCGAGCAAACGCTCGACGCCGCGCTGGGTGCCGTAGCGCCAGACCGACAGCGTCTTGTCACGCCCGGCGACTTCCGGCGCCTGGGTGAGAATGCCGTGGATGTCGTTGTAGTCGACGGTCAGTACCACGGCGCAGCGGTAGCCCTTGGGCCAGGTGGTGAACTCAGCCATGGTGATGCTCCTTCAGCCACCAGTGGGCAACGTCGCGGCAGGTGGCGAACCAGACGTCGTCCCGTTGGCGCATGTGTTCGAAGAGTTTTTCCAGCAGCAGGATGCGCCCCGGTTTGCCGGTGATCTTGGGATGGAACAGGGTGGTCAGGCACAGGCCTTCGTCCATGGCACCGTCGTATTCGCGACACCAGTTGTCCAGCGTCAGTTCGTAGCTGGCCGTACGGTCCAGTCCTGAAGGGAAGTCCGGCGCGCGGGTGTAGGCGATGGAGGCGTAGTCATCCATCTCCCAGCGACCGGGGATTTCCACCAGCGGCGTGGCGTGGCCCGGCACGTTGACCAGATAGGGCCGGTCATCGCCGCGCATGCTGCTGGAGTAGGTCACGCCGGCTTCCACCAACATGGCCGGGGTCTCGGCGCGCCAGTCGCCGGACGGGGTGCGAAAGCCTTCGGCGCGGATGTTCAGGTGTTTCCAGAACACCTCGCGGCAACGCTGCATCACGTCCTTCTGCTGATCCAGCGTCAGGGCGTAAAAGGATTCGTGTTTGTACCCGTGATACGCCACCTCATGCCCGCGCTCGACAATCGCCTGGCACTGTTTCGGCCAGTTCTCCACCACCCACGCGGGGACGAAGAAGGTGGTCGGCAAGCGGAATTCGTCGAGCAGATCGAGGATCCGCGGCAGTGCCCGATAGGGGCCGTAACCGCCGAAGCCGAAGTACTCGGGCTTGTGCCAGATCGAACCGTTGAGCATGGCATCGCCCGTGGGGCCATCGAGGTCGAAGGCCAGGGCAAGACAGGCCTTGTGGTTGTCGGGCCAGGTGGGTTTGAGTGAGGAGGACATCGTGGTGCTCCAGCGTTCTGATTGGCCAAACACAATCCCTGTGGGAGCGAGCCTGCTCGC
>NZ_JAIQWX010000218.1 GCF_020164475.1 Pseudomonas sp. REP124
CCGCGGTGTTCTGGCATCCATCGCGAGCGTGCTCGCTCCTACAGGGGACGTGTCGTTCTCCGGGGATGAGGGGGTGCCATCACCCTGCCATGCAATCTGGCATGCACAACCAACTAATTGGCAAACAGGCAAAAGGCCAAAAAAAAAGCGGCCCTTAGTATCTAAAAAGACCGCAACCCTGCGCCCCAAGAACAAGAACGGATGTCATGCCATGCTCAAGTCTCCCTTGCTTCGACTTTCCACGCTCGCGCTGATGATCAGTGCCGGGCAGGCCGGAGCTTATGAACTGTACTCAGACAGCGACACTCACCTGAACGCCACGCTGGAAGCGGTGTTCGGGGTTTTCCATAGCCAGGAAAACTACGCGTTGTCGGGTCGTCTCAACGAAGGTTCGTCATCGTGGCGTGAGGGTTACATCAAGTACGGCCTGGCGTTCGACAAAGGCCTGGCCGGTGTCGGCACCGCTTATGGCGCGGCGAATATGCTCAGTTCCGGGACCTGGGGTGACGGCGATGCGGCAGGGTTCAGCGATGGTTCGGAACGCACCACCAAGTTCGAAGATGCCTACCTCGGTTGGCGTTCCAGCGATCTATTCCCGGTGCTGGGCGCCGATGGCATCGACCTGTCGTTCGGTCGACAAAACATCATGGTCGGTGACGGTTTCATCATTAACGGCGATGCGCTGAACATGGGCAAGGGCCTGGCTGACGGCGAGTTCAACCGTGGCGGCGCCTACTGGCTGGCCGCACGCAAGGCGTTCGACGAGACCGCCGTGCTGCGCATCGGCGGCAAGGAAGGCTGGCGTGGCGACCTGATGTGGCTCAAATCCAACAACCGCGCCCAGGCGATGACCGAAATGTATGTCGGCACCCTGGAGCACGTGTCCGAAGCCGGCACCGTGGGCCTGACCTACGTCGACACCACCGATATCGACGAGCAGTACGCCTCGCCGATCCAGCTCGAACGCGACGGCATGAAGACCTACAGCCTGCGCGCCACCGGCAACGCCGGGGTCAAGGACTTGTTCCTCTCCGGCGAATACGCCAAGCAGGACAAGCCTCACACCTCGACCGAAGACGCCTGGTACCTGGAAGCCGGCTGGACCTTTTCCGACGTGAACTGGGCGCCGTATGTCAGCTATCGCTACAGCCGTTTCTCGGAAAACTACGACACCCTGTTCTACGGTTTCAGCCGTGGTTTCGGTACCTGGTTCCAGGGCGAAGTGGCGGGCAACTATGCCGGCCCGTTCAACAGCAACTCGCGCATCCAGCAACTGAAGTTCACCGTCTCGCCGCTGGAGAACCTGACCGTCGGCGCGATGTACTTCAACTTCGACACCATCGACCGCAACCTGGGCAATACCGACGGTCATGAAACCGATATCTATGCCGAATGGCACGTCAACGATCACCTGAGCATCATGCCGCTGATCGGCCTGTACCAACCGGACAAGAGTGCCGAACAGGGCGGTACGCAACTGGGCAACAACGACAGGAACGTCTACAGCCAAGTGATTTTCGCGTCCACTTTCTAACCTCGAACGAAGCAAGCGCGCCCAACCTGGTTGGGCGTCTTTGTTTCTCTGGAAAAGGGTATTTCCGATGCAGAAAAGATTCCTCACGATCCAGAGCAAGATCGCCCTGCTCGCCGGCCTCTGCCTGTTGCTGGTGGTGGGTCTGCTGATGGGGTTGTCGCTGTACCAGACCCGCCTAAGCAGCCAGCAGGTCGACCAGGCCAGCAGTGAAATGCTGGCCGATGCGGCGAAGGAACACATGCAGGCGCTGGGCAAGGTGCAGGCCATGCAGGTGCAGCGCACCTTCATGCAGACCCATGAATTCGGCCAGGGGTTATCGCGATACCTGCTCTATCTGCGACAACTTCAGCACCAGGGCACATTGACCCGCCCGCAACTTCGCCAGGAGCTCAGTAGCCAGCTTCAACAGGCCCTCAAAGACAAGCCCGACCTGCTCGGGCTTTACGTCATTTTTGAACCTGACGCGCTCGACGGCCAGGACGCCGGTTTCGCCGACAAGGCAGAGCTTGGCAGCAACGAGAAAGGCCGTTTCTCGCTGTACTGGGTGCAAAGCAAACCCGGCGAACTGCAAGCAGTGATCGGCGACGAAGGCCTGCTGGCCAACACCGAGCCGGGGCCGAGCGGCGCGCCGTACAACGCCTTCTACACCTGCGCCCGTGACACCCGTCAGGCCTGCGTGCTGGAGCCCTACTTCGACGAAGCGTCCGGCAGCCGCAAGCTGGTCACCAGCGTCGCCTTCCCTCTGCTGGAAAACGGCAAGGTCATTGCCGTGGTCGGTCTCGACATCAATCTCGCCGCGTTGCAGAACAACAGTGAAGCCAGTGCCCGCCAGTTGTTCGACGGTCACGGGCAGATCAGCATCGTCAGCCCTCGCGGGGTGATCTCGGCCAACAGTCAGGACGTCAGTCGCCTGGGTTCGCCGATGGACAACGCGGACGTGATGGACGCTCTGCGTCAGGGTCAGCCGAAGGTGTTTGTCGATCCGCAGCAGATCAAGGTCCTCGAACCCCTGGCACCGATTGCCGGTGCCGCGCCCTGGGGTGTGCTGGTGGGCGTGCCGCAAGAGGTGTTGCTGGCGCCTGTCACCACACTGCAAAAGGAACTCGATGCTCAGGGCGCGCAAAGCACCGCGCTGGCCCTGCTGCTTGGCGGTGGTTCGGCTCTGCTCGGCCTGCTGCTGATCTGGTACACGGCGCAACGCATCACCCGGCCGTTGCAGGTGCTGACCCGGGTCATGGAGGACATTTCCCTCGGCGAAGGCGACCTGACGCGACGCCTGCAAGTGCAATCGCGGGATGAAATCGGCCAGCTGGCGACGGCGTTCAACCGCTTTGTCGAGCGCATTCACCAGTCGATTCGCGAAGTGTCGTCGGCGGCGCTCGGCGTTAACGAGGGCGCCCGTCGGGTGCTGGAGGCGTCCAATTCCTCGCTGAGCAATTTCGACGATCAATCGAGTCGCACCAACAGCGTGGCGGCGGCGATCAATCAGTTGGGGGCGGCGGCGCAGGAGATCGCGCACAACGCCAGCGACGCGTCGCACCAGGCGTCCAACGCCCGGCAGCAGGCGGAGGACGGGCGTCAAGTCGTGCAGCGCACGATCGAGGTGATGAACGAATTGTCGGGCAAGATCAGCGAGTCCTGCGCCAACATCGAAGTGCTCAACGACAAGACCGTGAACATCGGGCAGATCCTCGAGGTGATCAAGGGCATCTCCCAGCAGACCAACTTGCTGGCGCTCAACGCGGCGATCGAAGCGGCGCGGGCCGGTGAAGCCGGTCGCGGGTTCGCGGTGGTGGCCGATGAAGTGCGTAGCCTGGCCGGACGCACCCAGACCTCGGCGCTGGAGATCCAGCAGATGATCGAGGAACTGCAAGTCGGCGCCCGGGATTCGGTCACCACCATGACCGAGAGTCAGCAGCACAGCGAGGAAAGCGTCAACATCGCCAACCTCGCCGGCACCCGCCTCGGTAGCGTGACCCTGCGCATCGGCGAGATCGACAACGTCAACCAGTCTGTCGCCGCCGCCACCGAGGAACAGACCGCCGTGGTCGAAGCGCTGAACGTCGACATCACCCAGATCAACACCCTCAACCAGCAAGGCGTGGAAAACCTGCAATCGACCTTGCGTGCGTGTACTGAGCTTGAGCAGCAGGCGGCGCGGTTGAATCAGTTGGTGGGGAGTTTTCGGATCTAGAAATGATGTCGCCCGGGCTGCCCCTGTAGGAGCGAGGCTTGCCCGCGAAGAGGCCGGCACATCAAAAATTGATTGTGACTGACACACAGCCTTCGCGGGCAAGCCTCGCTCCTACAGGGGATTTGCGTCGAATAGCCATTCTGTATTCACATCGATCCACTGTGGGAGCGGGCTTGCTCGCGAAGGCGGCGTGTCAGGCAAAATTTGCCTCGACTGACACTCCGCTTTCGCGAGCAAGCCCGCTCCCACAGTCTTGATCTGCTCCCAATCTGGCACCCACAACCAACCACCTGGCACACACGCAAACATGCCCCTCCACACCCCGGGCGTAGTATCGGGGCAGCCCTGGCGAAGGGGCGCAAGGCAACGCTGTAATCCCTCCATTTCTCACTAAAAACAATAAATCGGCTTTCGGGCCGCGGGAGACGTCTGTGCTTAAGAAAAGTGCGTTGGGCTGGCCGAAGATTGCCGGCCTCGGAATCGCGTTGGTGGTGGCCGGGCAGTTTTCCGGCTGGAACTTCGGTCTGGCGGCCGGTGGCTGGATGAACATGCTCATCGCCACCCTGCTGATGGCTCTACTGTGCGGCGGCCTGGCGTTGTGCGTGGCGGAGCTGTCCACCGCCCTGCCCAGCGCCGGCGGCGTATTCGTCTATGCGCAAACCGCGTTCGGGCCGTTCGTGGGTTATCTGGTCGGTGTCGCCTGCGCGCTGGCGTTGACCATCGGCACCGGCGCCGCGGCGACCTTCATCTGCGCCTACACCGAATCCATCTTCGGCATTGGCGGCTGGACGGTGAAGATCGCGCTGTTCGTCGTGATCATCGGCATCCACCTTCGCGGCGTCGGCGAGGCCATGGGCCTGACCTTCATCGCCGGGGTGATCGCGGTCGCCGCCCTGCTGACCTTCGGCCTGGCCATGGCGCCCCATGTCGAGCTGAGCAACCTGCTGGCGCTGCCGGCCAACGTCGCCACCCCGGTCAGCCTCGGCGGCATCTTCGCCTGCGTACCGTTCGCCATCTGGCTGTTCATCACTGTCGAGCAAACGGGCTCGGCGGCGGAAGAAGCGGACAATCCAGGCCGCACCATGCCCCGCGGCATTCTCGCGGCTGTCGGCACCCTGCTGGTCACCGCGTTGGTGGTGCTGGTCTGCGCACCAGGCGCTGGCGGTGTGGAATTGGTGGGCTCGGCGGGCGATCCGCTGTACGCGGCGATGTCCAGCAACAGCGCCTTCGGTGAAAACTCCTGGCTGGCCAAGGTCATCGGCTGCGGCGGCGTGTTCGGCCTGATCGCCACCTTCTTCTCCCTGGTCTACGCCGCCTCCCGGCAATTGTTCGCGATGGCCCGCGACGGCCTGTTCCCGCAGTGGCTGGGCAAGACCGGCAAGCGCGGCACGCCTTACCCGGCGCTGCTGCTGATCGGTGCCATCGGCCTGCCCATGTCCGAGATCGATCCGGCCACCGTGATGCTCGCAGTCGTGCTGCTGCTCAACGTTTGCTACCTGTTCATTTTCGGCGCCTACCTGCGCATCAAGAGCAGTCAGCCCGACCTGCCACGCCCGTTCAGCCTGATCGGCGGCAAGTTGGTGGCCTGGCTGGGTCTGGCCCTGACGCTGGTGGTGATCGCCGCCTGCTTCCAGCTCGATCTCAAGATGCTGATCGCCCTCGGCGCGACCTTCTTGCTGTGCATTTTCAACTTCCTGCTGCGCACTCGCCGCAGCACCGCAATCGAGGTTCCAGACCATGCCTGACACTCTCCTGCAACGCCGCCACCGCGTGCTCGGCAGCGCCTCTCCACTGTTCTACGACAAACCGCTGCATCTTGTGCGTGGCGAAGGCGTCTGGCTGTACGACATCGACGGTCGCCGCTACCTGGACGTCTACAACAACGTGCCCTGCGTCGGTCACTGCAACCCGCGCGTGGTCGAGGCTATGCATCGCCAGGCGAGCACCCTGAACATCCACACCCGCTATCTGGACGAGCAGGTGGTGCGTTACGCCGAGCGCCTGACCGCCACCTTCGCCCAGCCGCTGGACACCGCGATGTTCACCTGCACCGGCACCGAGGCCAATGAACTGGCGCTGCGCCTGGCGCGTTATGCCAGCGGCGGCAGCGGGATCCTCATCAGCGACTACAACTACCACGGTAACTCCGCGTCCCTGGCCGAAGTCACCACCGCCCTGCCCTCGCCCGAACCCTTCGCCGCCCATGCCCGTGCGGTGCCGATTCCGTGCCTGTACCGTGCACCGGCCGGCACCACCGAGGCGCAACTGGCGGATGAATACGCGGCCAACATCGCCGCGGCGATTGCCTCGATGCAGGCCCAGGGCATTCGCCCGGCAGCGTTGTTGATCGACACCCTGTTCGCCAACGAAGGCCTGCCACGGGTGCCGGCCAGTTTCGTCGCCAGGGCCGCGGAGCTGATCCGTGCAGCGGGTGGTTTGTTCATTGCCGATGAAGTGCAGTCCGGTTTCGGTCGTACCGGCGATCACCTGTGGGGCCATCAGGCCCACGGCGTGACCCCGGACATCGTTACTCTGGGCAAACCCATGGGTAACGGCTATCCGCTGGCCGGGTTGATCACCCACAAGGCGCTGGTCGAATCCTTCGGGCGCAACGCGATGTACTTCAACACCTTCGGCGGTTCGCCCGTGGCGGCGGCGGTGGGCATGGCGGTGCTGGACGAAATTGAAGAGAAACAGCTGCTGCTCAATGCGCAGAGCGTCGGCGCCTACGTGCAGCAGCGTTTGCAGGCGCTGGCCGTCAAGCATTCGATCATCGGCGATGTGCGCGGCAAGGGCCTGTTCTTCGCCATGGAACTGGTGCGCGACCACGCCAGCAAGGAACCGGCGGGCCTGGAGGCGCGCAAGGTGGTCAACGACATGCGCGACAACGGCGTGCTGATCAGCAAGATCGGCGCCGGCGACAACATCCTCAAGCTGCGCCCGCCGCTGGTGTTCAACCGCGAGCACGCAGACATCTTCGTCGACACCCTGGACCACGCCCTGAGCGCGATTTGAGGCCCTGCCATGACTGAATTTCACACTTTGAGCCACGACCAGCAGGTGGCTCGCCTGCACGATCTGGCGCGCCACGCCCTGCAGCACTGGGAAGGCGATTTCGCCGACATCGAACTGGTGAAATACCGCGAGAACGCAGTGTTCTCCGCCCGCCGCCACGACGGCCAGCGCGTGGCCCTGCGCATCCACCGCAACGGCTATCACTGCGAAGCGGCGCTGCGCTCGGAACTGCAATGGATGGAGGCGCTGGAAAGCGCCGGGATCACTGTGCCGCAGATCATTCGAGCGCAGGACCAGCGACATTTGATCGAGGTCAGTCACGCGGAGGTTGGCGAGCGGCATGTCGACATGCTTGCGTGGTTGCCGGGGGCGACCGCAGGCACTTCCGAGGCCGGAGTGCAGGCCGATACCGAGATCGATTTTCTGTTTGCCGAAGCCGGTGCGATTGCCGCGCGGATTCATCTGCATTCGGCGGACTGGCAGCAGCCGGACGAGTTTGTCCGGCATGCCTGGGACGAGGAAGGTTTGATCGGCGCCAATCCGTTCTGGGGGCGGTTCTGGGAGCTGGAGCAGTTGAGTGACGAGCAGCGGGATCTGCTGCAAGAGGCCCGGCGTCGGGCGCGTCGGGACTTGCGTCAGTATGGGCGGCACTTGGGCAATTTCGGGATGATCCACGCTGATCTGGTGCCGGAAAACCTGCTGATCGAAGGCCCGCGTTTGCGCTTGATCGACTTCGATGATGCAGGGTTTGGCTGGCATATGTTCGAGTTGGCGACTGCGCTGTACTTCTGCCTGGATGATCCGCGATATGAGCAGATCAAGGCAGCGTTGCTGGCGGGGTATCACGCGGTCAAGCCGTTGAGCGAGGCGGATCGGCAAACGCTGGCGTTGTTCCTGCTGCTGCGCGGCACGACCTACCTGGGCTGGATTCACACTCGCCGGGGGACGCAGACGGCGATTGAAATGGCGCCGATGCTGATCGAGCGCGCCTGCGGGTTGGCTCGGGAATATCTGCAGGCCTGACCCACCGCCATCGCGAGCAGGCTCGCTCCCACAGGGGATTGTTGTCGTATACAGATTTTGTGTTCACAACAAATCTACTGTGGGAGCGAGCCTGCTCGCGAAGAGGCCATCACATTCAACATCACTGTCGCCTGACACACCGCTTTCGCG
>NZ_JAIQWX010000219.1 GCF_020164475.1 Pseudomonas sp. REP124
GACATTCCGCCATCGCGAGCAGGCTCGCTCCCACAAAGGGCAGGATGGGTGGCGAGAGGAGCAATGATGAGCAACGAAAAGTACGAACAAGGCCTGAAAATCCGCACCCAGGTGCTCGGCCAGGACTATGTCGATCGCTCGATCCAGAACGCCGACGACTTCACCCGCCCGCTGCAGGAGATGGTCACCGAGTATTGCTGGGGTCATGTCTGGGGCCGCGACGGTTTGTCGCTCAAGGAACGCAGCATGATCAACCTGGCGATGATCTCGGCCCTCAATCGCCCGCACGAACTCAAGCTGCATGTGCGTGGCGCCTTGCGTAACGGCTTGAGTCGTGAGCAAATACGCGAAATTCTGCTTCAGGTCGGCATTTATTGCGGTGTTCCCGCAGCCGTGGACAGTTTCCGGCTGGCCCGTGAAGCCTTCGCCGAAGCCGACGCAGAGGCCTCCAGTTAACCCCCGGCCATGTCGATGCCCATCTGGCGTCGACAGCCATCTTTAGAGCGTACCCCATGAAACGCCTGCCACTCGACGACAGCTTCAAGGTCAATCGCAACCCCGTTACCCTGCGCGAAATCGTGCTGGATAAGCTGCGAAGCGCCATCATGAACTTCCAGCTACTGCCGGGAGACCGTCTGGTCGAACGCGATCTGTGCGATCGTCTTGGGGTAAGCCGCACATCGGTCCGCGAAGCCTTGCGTCACCTGGAGTCCGAAGGCCTGGTGGAATTCGCCGACGCCAAGGGCCCGCGCGTGGCCATCATCACCCTGGAAGACGCCGTCGACATCTACGAGCTGCGCTGCGTGCTCGAAGGCTTGATCGTCCAGCTGTTCACCCTGCGCGCCAAGGCCAAGGACATCAAGGCCCTGGAAAAAGCCCTGGAAGACAACCGCCAGGCCCTCAAGGAAGGCGAGCTGCAGCAGGTCATCGATTCGGTACAGGGTTTCTACGACGTGCTGCTCGAAGGTTCCGGCAACCACGTTGCGGCCACTCAGCTGCGCCAGTTGCAGGCGCGCATCAGCTACCTGCGCGCGACCTCGGTGTCTCAGGAAAACCGTCGCGGCGCCAGCAACCAGGAAATGGAACGCATGGTCGAGGCGATCAAGAGCGGCGATGCGCTGGCCGCCCATCAAGCCTGTATCGATCACGTGCGCGCCGCCGCCACCGTCGCCCTCGAATACCTCAAGCGCAAGCAGGAAGAGACCGGGCCGATCCCTGAGATCGTATTGCCCATCGCCCTCAAAGAACCTCGCATAGGTCGCTAATCATGTTCAGCCCGAGCTTTTGTCCGAAGTGCGGCGCCAATGACCTCAAATCGCAGCTGCCGCCGGGCGATACGCACGAGCGACTGATGTGCCGCGGCTGCGGCTACATCCACTACGTCAATCCGAAAATCATCGCCGGCTGCATCATCGAGCAGGACGGCAAATACCTGCTCTGCCAACGGGCGATCCCGCCGCGCCCGGGCACCTGGACACTGCCGGCTGGCTTCATGGAAGCCGGCGAGACCACCGAGCAGGCGGCGTTGCGCGAGGTCTGGGAAGAGAGCGGCGTGCGCGCGGACATCGTCTCGCCCTACTCGATCTTCAGCGTGCCGAAGATCAGCGAGGTGTACATCATCTTCCGCGCCGTGGCCCTGGAGATCACCGGCGAGCACGGGCCCGAAACCATGGACTACAAGTTCTTCGCCCCTGAAGACATTCCGTGGGACAGCATCTACTACCCGGCGATCCGGCAGATTCTCGAGCGCTATATCGAAGAGCGCCAGGCGGGGGTTTACGGGATTTACATCGGCAATGACGATAGCGGGAAGATTCACTTCATCCGCTGATCACGCAGACCCTGTAGGAGCGAGCATGCTCGCGATAGACGTCAACGGTAACGTTGGCTGACTGACACCCCTCGGTGTCTGTACCTCCATCGCGAGCATGCTCGCTCCTACAGGTGGTTACGCCGGGGCGATGCCTTCGACAATCACAATCTCCGCCCGTCCCGCGCCCTCGCGGTGGCGCTTCGCCTCCTGATACTCCGGCGAGCGATAACAGGCCAGCGCCTGCTCATACGAATCGAACTCGATCACCACGTTACGCTGCGCCCCCTGCCCTTCGAGCACTTCGCTGCGCCCGCCGCGGGCCAGCATGCGGCCGCCGTACAGGGCGAAGGCCTGCGGGGCACGCTGGGTGTATTGGCTATATTGATCAGGATCGGTGACATCCACGTGAGCTATCCAGTACGCCTTCATAGTGACCTCTCGGTTTATTTTGTATCATGGTATACCATAATATGAATCTACCGCACACTGAGACTCCATCATGGCCTTCAACACAATCGAAGAAATCATCGAAGATTATCGCCTCGGCAAAATGGTGCTGCTGGTGGATGACGAGGACCGCGAAAACGAGGGCGATCTGTTGCTGGCAGCCGATTGCTGCAGCGCCGAAGCCATCAGCTTCATGGCCCGCGAAGCCCGTGGCCTGATCTGCCTGACCCTGACCGACGAACACTGCCAGCGCCTGGGCCTGGAGCAAATGGTGCCCAGTAACGGTAGCGTATTCAGCACCGCCTTCACCGTCTCCATCGAAGCCGCGATCGGCGTGACCACCGGCATTTCCGCCGCCGACCGCGCACGCACCGTGCAAGCTGCTGTAGCGCCCGGCGCCACCGCTGTCGATATCGTCCAGCCCGGCCACATCTTCCCCCTGCGTGCCCGGGAAGGCGGCGTGCTGACCCGCGCCGGGCACACCGAAGCCGGTTGCGACCTGGCGCGCCTGGCCGGCTTCACCCCGGCCTCGGTGATCGTCGAGGTGATGAACGACGACGGCACCATGGCCCGCCGCCCGGACCTGGAAGTCTTCGCGCGCAAGCACGGGATCAAGATCGGTACCATCGCCGACCTGATCCACTACCGCCTGAGCAACGAACACACGGTGGAGCGCATCGGCGAGCGTGAATTGCCCACCGTGCACGGCACCTTTCGTCTGATCACCTTTGAGGATCGCATCGAGGGCGGTGTCCACATGGCAATGGTCATGGGCGAGCTGCGCCGCGAGGAACCGACGCTGGTGCGGGTGCATGTGATCGACCCATTGCGCGATCTGGTCGGCGCCGAATACAGCGGCCCGTCCAACTGGACACTGTGGGCCGCCTTGCAGCGCGTTGCCGAGGAAGGCTGCGGCGTGGTGGTGGTGCTGGCCAACCACGAATCGTCCTAGGCCCTGCTCGAACGCGTGCCGCAACTGACTCAGCCGCCGCGGCAGTTCAGCCGCTCGCAGTCGCGGATTTATTCGGAAGTGGGCACCGGGGCGCAGATTCTGCAGAACCTCGGTGTGGGCAAGCTGCGGCACCTGGGTCCGCCGCTCAAGTATGCGGGGTTGACCGGGTATGACCTGGAGGTGGTGGAGAGCATTCCCTTCACCGGTTGACTCACCTCCCCTTGTAGGAGCGAGGCTTGCCCGCGAAGAGGCCGGCACATTCAACACCTCTGGTGCCTAATACCCAGCCTTCGCGGGCAAGCCTCGCTCCTACAGGGGATTTGTGTGGATCAGGGAATTGGCAGGACAGATAAAAAACCAGATTTGCCAGATAGCCGGTACGGCAAAATGCTTGCACAAAGTTTGGAATACCATAATATGATATTCCATAGACCGGACAGTCCCAGCGACTGGACGGACCTGATGCTCCCGATAGGCGGGCACTGAAAGCCCCGCTCATAAACACAACAATGAGGGCGTAAAAATGGTGTTGAACAAACGTGTATCCGCAGTGCTGTTCGCGGGTCTGCTCAGCGTGACCAGCCAGGCGTTGATGGCGGCTGAAAGCGTCAACTTCGTCAGCTGGGGCGGTACGACCCAGGACGCGCAGAAGCAGGCGTGGGCCGATCCGTTCAGCAAAGCCAGCGGCATCACCGTGGTTCAGGACGGCCCGACCGACTACGGCAAACTCAAGGCCATGGTCGAAAGCGGCAACGTGCAATGGGACGTGGTCGACGTCGAAGCCGACTTCGCCTTGCGCGCCGCCTCCGAAGGCCTGCTCGAACCCCTCGACTTCAAAGTCATCGAGCGCGACAAGATCGATCCGCGTTTCGTCTCCGATCATGGCGTCGGTTCGTTCTTCTTCTCCTTCGTCCTCGGCTACAACGAAGGCAAGCTCGGCGCCGCCAAGCCAACCGACTGGACCGCGCTGTTCGACACCAAGACCTACCCCGGCAAACGCGCCCTCTACAAATGGCCGAGCCCAGGCGTACTCGAACTGGCCCTGCTGGCCGACGGCGTTCCGGCCGACAAGCTCTACCCGCTGGACCTGGACCGCGCCTTCAAGAAACTCGACACCATCAAGAAAGACATCGTCTGGTGGGGCGGCGGCGCCCAGTCGCAACAGCTCTTGGCATCCGGTGAAGCAAGCCTTGGCCAGTTCTGGAACGGCCGCATCCACGCCCTGCAGGAAGACGGCGCCCCGGTCGGCGTGAGCTGGAAACAGAACCTGGTCATGGCCGACATCCTGGTCATTCCAAAAGGCTCGAAGAACAAGGACGCGGCGATGAAGTTCCTGGCCAATGCCAGCAGCGCCAAGGGACAGGCCGACTTCTCCAACCTGACCGCCTACGCCCCGGTCAACGTCGACAGCGTGGCGCGCCTGGATTCCGCGCTGGCACCGAACCTGCCGACGGCCTACGCAAAGGATCAGATCACTCTTGATTTCGCGTACTGGGCCAAGAACGGTCCGAGCATCGCGACACGGTGGAACGAATGGCTGGTCAAATGAAAATGACGGCAACCACGTCCCGTCAATCCACGGCCACCGGGAGCGCCTCTGGCGCTGCCGGACAGGCTTCCGTCAAGGCCGCTGCCATGAACCAATCTCCAACTTTGGCACAACGCTGGCGTGGTTCGAGCAACCTGATCCCCGCCCTGCTGTTCCTGGGCCTGTTCTTCCTGGCACCACTGATCGGCCTGCTGCTGCGCGGTGTGCTGGAACCAGTGCCTGGACTGGGCAACTACGAACAACTGTTCGCCAACTCGGCCTATGCGCGAGTCTTGCTCAACACCTTCTCGGTGGCCGGTCTGGTAACGATTTTCAGCCTGCTGCTGGGCTTCCCGCTGGCCTGGGCGATTACCCTGGTGCCACGTGGCTGGGGTCGCTGGATCCTGAACATCGTGCTGCTGTCGATGTGGACCAGCCTGCTGGCCCGCACCTACTCCTGGCTGGTGCTGCTGCAAGCCTCGGGCGTGATCAACAAGGCGCTGATGGCGATGGGCATCATCGATCAGCCGCTGGAGATGGTGCATAACCTGACCGGCGTGGTGATCGGCATGAGCTACATCATGATCCCGTTCATCGTGCTGCCTTTGCAGGCGACCATGCAGGCCATCGATCCGATGATCCTGCAGGCCGGCTCCATCTGCGGCGCCAGCCCCTGGACCAACTTTTTCCGGGTGTTCCTGCCTCTGTGTCGGCCGGGGCTGTTCTCCGGTGGCCTGATGGTGTTCGTGATGTCCCTCGGTTACTACGTCACCCCGGCACTGCTTGGCGGTGCGCAGAACATGATGCTGCCCGAGTTCATCATTCAGCAGGTGCAGTCGTTCCTCAATTGGGGCCTGGCCAGCGCCGGTGCCGCGTTGCTGATCGTCATCACCCTGGTGCTGTTCTACTTCTACCTGAAGCTCCAACCGGAATCCCCGGTCGGCGCCAGCAACGCGAGGTAAGCCGTCATGCTCCTGACTCCCAATGCCATGAGCCGCCGGATGCGCTTCGGCCTGTACGCCACCACCGGGCTGATCGGGCTGTTCCTGCTGCTGCCGATCGTGTTCATCGTCCTGCTGTCGTTCGGCTCGTCCCAGTGGCTGGTGTTTCCGGCACCGGGCTGGACCGTGAAGTGGTATACCCAGTTCTTCTCCAACGCCGACTGGATGAACGCCGCGCTCGCCAGCCTCAAGGTCGCGGTACTGACCACGATCTTCGCCGTCGCCCTGGGTCTGCCCACCGCGTTCGCCTTGGTGCGCGGTCGCTTCCCGGGCCGGGAAATGCTCTACGGGCTGTTCACCCTGCCGATGATCGTGCCGCTGGTGATCATTGCGGTGGCGGTGTACGCGCTGTTCCTGAAACTGGGTTACACCGGGACCATGTTCGCCTTTGTGGTCAGCCACGTGATCGTCGCGTTGCCGTTCACCATCATCTCGATCATCAACTCGTTGAAGCTGTTCGATCAGTCGATCGAGGATGCGGCGGTGATCTGCGGCGCCTCGCGGCTGCAAGCGGTGTTCAAGGTGACCTTTCCGGCGATCCGTCCGGGCATGGTCGCCGGCGCTCTCTTCGCCTTTCTCGTCTCGTGGGACGAGGTGGTGCTGAGCGTGATGATGGCCAGCCCGACCCTGCAAACCCTTCCAGTGAAAATGTGGACCACTCTGCGCCAGGACCTGACGCCCGTGATCGCCGTCGCCTCGACGCTGCTGATCGGCCTTTCGGTATTGGTCATGGTCATCGCCGCTGCCTTGCGCCGGCGCAACGAAATCAGCGCCTGAGCGCCAGGAGTACGACATGAGTGCAGTGATCAAAGATGCCGCGCAGCAGAACGACAAGCCCCTGGTGAGCCTGCGCAACCTGAACAAGTTTTATGGCGACTTCGCCGCCGTGGACAACATTTCCCTGGACATCAAGGACGGCGAGTTCCTGACCTTCCTCGGCTCCAGCGGCTCCGGCAAGAGCACCACGCTGTCGATGCTCGCCGGCTTCGAAACCCCGAGCAGCGGCGAGATCCTGGTCAACGAGCAATCCCTGGTGAACGTGCCGCCGCACAAGCGCGACATCGGCATGGTGTTCCAGCGCTACTCGCTGTTTCCGCATCTGTCGGTGCGCGACAACATCGCGTTCCCCTTGAGCATTCGCAAACTGGACGCCGCCGAGCGTGATCGCCGGGTCGATGCGATGCTCAAGCTGGTGCAACTGGATAAATTCGCCCACCGCCGCCCTTCGCAGCTTTCCGGTGGCCAGCAGCAACGCGTCGCCATCGCCCGGGCGCTGGTCTACGAACCACGCATCCTGCTGATGGACGAACCCCTCGGTGCGCTGGACAAGAAACTGCGCGAAGACTTGCAGGATGAACTGCGTCAATTGCATCGCCGCCTGGGCATCACCATCGTTTACGTGACCCACGACCAGGAAGAAGCCATGCGCCTGTCACAGCGCATCGCGATCTTCAGCCACGGCAAGATCGTCGGCCTGGGCAGCGGTTATGACCTGTACCAGAATCCGCCGAATGCGTTTGTCGCCTCGTTCCTGGGCAACTCGAACTTCCTCAAGCTCAAGGCCCAGGGCAATGCGGTGGCGACTTTTGAAGGGCAGCCCCTGTCGATTCGTCTGACTTCAGGTCTGCAAACCGAACAGGACGTGCTGCTGATGGTGCGTCCGGAAAAAGCCCTGGCACTGAGCGTGCAGCAGGCTACCGAAGAGCCGCTGGCCGCCGGCTGGAACGAAGTGTCGGCCACGGTGGTGGAAGTGTTGTTCCTCGGTGAAAGCCAGACCTGTAGCGTTGTGACGTCTGGCGGCACCTCGATGACCGTTAAGGCGCTTTCGGCTGCCGGCATGCCGCTCAAGGCGGGCGATCCAGTGAAGGTCCGCTGGGCCACGGCGGATGCCTGTGTGTACACCGAATGGGCGGAAAGCGATTTGAACAAGGCTGCTGGGGCACATTGATGTAGAGCGATCCATGCTAGTGGATCGCAATTGAAGAGTCACCCTCGGGTCGCCGCAACGTCGAGTTGCGGTGGCCTTTTTTTTTGCATATTGATCAGGGCTTTCTGGTGCC
>NZ_JAIQWX010000022.1 GCF_020164475.1 Pseudomonas sp. REP124
GGGCCTCCATCGCGAGCAAGCTCGCTCCTACAGGGGGAGGAATATGGCATAAAGATAGATCGCAACGATCTAACTGGTTATAAGAAAAATCGCTATGCTGCGGGCCAGATTTCCCCTGCGATCTTTGTGGACGTATCAATGGATTTACTGAACATCGGGTTGGTCGTTGCCGGACTGGTTGTCGGCTTCATCGTCGGCATGACCGGCGTGGGTGGCGGGTCGTTGATGACCCCGATCCTGCTGGCATTCGGCATCAACCCGGCAACGGCGGTCGGCACCGATCTGCTGTACGCGGCCATCACCAAGTCCAGTGGCGTACTCGTCCACCGAAAAAACAACAACATCGACTGGAAAATCACCGGCTGGCTGACCGCCGGCAGTGTCCCGGCGGTGCTGCTGACCCTGTGGTTCCTGAGCACCCTGCACTCGGCGCCGGATGCGATGAACGCCATCATCAAACAGGCTCTGGGTGTCGTGCTGTTTGCCACCGCCTTGGCGATCCTGTTCAAGAAACGCCTGCTCGACTTCGCCCACAAACGCGCCGGCGGCAACTACAACCCCAGCGGCACGCGCCTGAATATCCTCACCGTCATCACTGGTCTGGTGCTCGGCACCATGGTCGCCCTGACCTCCATCGGCGCCGGCGCCCTGGGGACCGTGGCCCTGTTCATCCTCTACCCGCTGCTGGCGACCCGTCGCCTGGTCGGCACCGAAATCGCCCACGCCGTCCCCCTGACCCTGGTCGCAGGCCTGGGCCACGCGAGCATGGGCAACATGGACTGGCAGGTGCTGGGTTATCTGCTGGTGGGTTCGTTGCCGGGGATTTACCTGGGCAGCCACCTCACCGGGCGTATCTCCGATGAAGTGTTGCGCCCTTGTCTGGCGACCATGCTGGTGTTGATCGGGTACAAGTTGGTGTTCTAAGGCTGGCAGTCGCTGCGTACAAACGAACAGGCCGTATCTTAATACGGCCTTTTTTTTCTGCCGATCAGCCTGTTTTGCCGCCGCGCCAGACCAGCAGCGCCGCCAGTAACTGGCTGCCTGCGAAGAAGGTGAACAGGCCTTGCGCGCTCCAGCGGGCGTCCAGCAGCAAGCCGGCGACGGCGGGTGAAAGAATTGCACCGACGCGCCCCAAACCTAATACCAGACCCACTCCGCTGGTTCGAATGGATGTGACGAACGCTTGTGGTGCGAGGGTGTAAAGAGCGGCGATGGCGCCGTTGAGCAGCAGGCCGGTGCTGAAACCGATCAAAATGGCCAGGCTCCACTGGGCGCTGACCGGCACCATGAACGTCATCAGTATGGCGTTGAGCAACAGAAAACCGAGCAACAATCGTCGCGAACCGAAACGGTCCGCGCCCAGGCCCATCAACAAGGCGCCGAGCATGCCGCCTGCGCTCAGCAGGATGCCGCCGACAGCACTTTGCTTTTCCGTAAAGCCGTTATAGGTCATCAGTGTCGGGGTCCAACTCATTACGAAGTAAAAGCCGAACATGATGAGGAAGAAGGCCATGGCCAGCGATGCGGTCTGCTGCCACTGTCCGGGTGAAAACAGCTGGCGGTAATCCGCACGGCTGTGCGGGGGCTGGACGCAGTCGTCGGCCGCTTGTGGTCCGGCGCACTCGGACCGCATCGTGAGAAACGCCTGGGACTCGCGCAGCCAGCACGCACCCGCCAATGTCGCCACGAACGTGATCAGGCCGCCTGCGAGAAAGACATATCGCCAGCCCAGGTGGTCATTGAACACATGGGCAAGCACGCCCCCCAGACTCACCCCCAGCGCGAAGGACAGCGATTGCAGCGCGATCGCCAGACCTCGCCGATGCGCGCTTGCGTGTTCAAAAGTGAGCACATTGGCGCCGACCAGTACCGCACCCAGCCCGATGCCGGTCAGACCGCGCAATAACATCAGCGAGAACAGTCCCTGGCTCCAGAACGTCAGCACCATGCACAGTCCGCTGACTGACAGGCCCGCAATCAACAAGGGCCGACGCCCGTGGCGGTCAGCGGCCGGGGCGGCAAACATTGAGCCCAGCGCCATGCCGACCAGGCTGGCGCTGAGCAGCATGCCGAGTTCGATCCCGCTCAATCCCCATTGCGCAGCAACGGCGGCGCCGGTGAACGCCATGACCATGGCATCCAGGCCATCGACCACGTTGAAAAACATGCACAGGCCGATGCCCCGCCATTGCGTGGGAGTCATTGATCGGTCGTCGATGGCGTCCCGGTGCCTGTTCCCACTCATTGCTGGTCCTTCTACCCATGATTGCCTGTAAACGTTGCGCGGCGCACTGCACTGCTGCGACGACACCATTCAGCACGTCAACTGGCAAGTGATACTTAGGTATCGACCGACACCAACGTGCAATCGTCCCGAGGATCACGAGGGTGGTTTTATCAGCCTGCGTAAGCCGGATTGACGCGACAAATGGAGCCATATGCGCGCCTCGTTCCGTCCGCCCGGCAACCACCGCTGTGCCAGTAGGCCACTTACTCAAGGGAAATTGATCATGCGTGCAGATTCGTCCGTTTTCACATGGCACCGATGCCAGGCGTCCAACGCCCGATATCGCCTGCTCGGTCTCGTCTTGCTGGCGGGCAGCAGCGGTGCGTGGGCTGCGACCACAGCTACCACTTCGCCGGCCGAGGCTATCCGTCCCTACCGCATTCACGTTGATGAAGCGCAACTGACCGACCTGCGCAAACGCATCGCCGATACCCGTTGGCCCGACAAAGAGCTTGTCGGTGACACAACCCAGGGAGTGCAACTGCAGCAGGTGCAAGCGTTGGTGAAATATTGGGGAGACGGTTACGACTGGCGCAAGGCCGAAGCAAAGCTCAATGCCTTGCCCGAGTTCATCACCACCATCGATGGCGTCGACATCCAGTTCATACATGTCCGCTCGCGCAATCCAAACGCGATGCCGCTGATCCTCACCCACGGTTGGCCGGGTTCGCAATTTGAATTCCTCAAGACCATCGGTCCGCTGACCGATCCGACCGCGTACGGCGGACGGATGGAAGATTCCTTCGACGTGGTGATTCCGTCGATTCCGGGCCATGGTTTTTCCGGCAAGCCGACCGAACTCGGCTGGGGGCCTGATCGTGTGGCCAAAGCCTGGGACGTATTGATGAAGCGTCTGGGATACAGCCATTACGTGTCTCAGGGCGGCGATCACGGGTCGGTAATCTCCGACGCCCTGGGTCGCCTTGCACCTGCGGGGTTGCTCGGCATTCACCTGAACATGCCGGCCACTGTTCCGCCCGAACTGGTGAAACCGATCAACAGCGGTGATCCGGCGCCGGCCGGGCTGACCGATCCGGAACGCACGGCCTACAACTCGCTGAGCACGTTCTTCGGCCGCAATGCCGCCTACGGCGCGATGATGGTCACCCGGCCACAGACCATTGGCTACCTGCTGGCCGACTCTCCCGCGGGCACGGCGGCATGGATGTACGAGAAGTTCGCCGCCTGGACCGACAGTGACGGTCAGCCGGAGCGGGTACTCACCCGCGATGAAATGCTCGATGACATCAGCCTGTACTGGCTGACCAATGCCGGCGCTTCGTCCTCCCGATTCTATTGGGAGAACAACAACAATAACTTCAGCGCCGTGGCGCAGAAGACCGCCGAAATCAAGGTTCCGGTGGCCATCACCGTGTTCCCGCACGAGATCTACCGCGCACCGAGAACCTGGGCGCAGCGCGCCTATCCCTCGCTTGCGTACTACAACGAAGTCGGCAAAGGCGGTCACTTCGCGTCCTGGGAGCAGCCGCAATTGTTCAGCGAAGAACTGCGTGCCGCATTCCGACCGCTGCGTACGGCAGTGAACACAAAGGGCATCCAGCCCGCTCCTTAAACCAGTGATGAGATTCCACTACGCGACGGCCAGTTGGCCGTCGCACGGGAGACTGACGATGAAAGCTTTGTTGAAACAACAGGCTGTACCCCATCACCTGCGTCTTTTCGCCTGCTCTGTCCTGGCCGTGGCCTGCCTGCAGGTTGTCGCCCTGAACAGCACATCTTCGCAAGCCCGCGCCGCCGTGCCGGCCAGCACCATCGGCGCACTGACACCGGGTGCCCATTCGTCCCTTGGCCCGCTCAAACACGTCAAGGCCGGCCTGTTGGATGTCGCCTACGCCGAACTCGGCCCGGCCGACGGGCCGGTGGTCATCCTGCTGCATGGTTGGCCGTACGATATCCACAGCTACGCTGATGTGGCACCGGCATTGGCAGAGAAGGGCTACCGGGTACTGGTGCCGTATGCACGCGGTTATGGCGATACGACGTTTCTCTCTGCCAAGACTGTTCGCAATGGCCAGCCAGCCGCTCTTGCGACTGACGTAATCGACTTCATGGACGCGCTGAAGATCAAGCAGGCCGTACTGGGCGGTTATGACTGGGGTGCACGCACGGCCGATATCGTTGCTGCATTATGGCCAGAGCGGGTGAAGGCGTTGGTGGCGGTCAGTGGTTATCTGATCGGCAGCCAGGCTGCCGGAAAAGCTCCACTGCCACCGGCTGCCGAATTGCAGTGGTGGTATCAGTTCTACTTTGCCACCGAGCGTGGACGTCTGGGCTATGAAAAGAACACCCACGACTTCGCCAAATTGATCTGGAAGCTGGCCTCGCCCCAGTGGAATTTCGACGATGCGACCTACAACCGCAGCGCTGCTGCCTTGCAGAACCCCGACCACGTCGCCGTTTCCATCTTCAACTACCGCTGGCGCCTGAACCTCATCAAAGGTGAGGCCCGATACGACGCGCTGGAGAAAAAGCTGGCGCAGTTCCCGTCCATCGGCGTTCCGACCATCACCCTGGAAGGCGACGCCAACGGCGCGCCCCATCCTCCGGCGGACGCCTATGCCAAGCGTTTCACCGGCAAATATCAGCATCGGCTGATCCAAGGTGGTATCGGCCACAACCTGCCTCAGGAAGCACCTCAAGCCTTCGCTCAAGCCGTGATGGATGCCGATCGCCTCTGATCGGCACCACAAGGAGAACCATGATGAAACCTACATGTCTTGCGGTCTTCAGTGCCGCCATCGCCACGGCTGCCTTGATCGCCACCAGCGTCGCGCTGGCCGATGGGGGCGAGGCGTCGCCGATCTACGGGGTGAAATTGCCCGATGGCTATCGCACCTGGCCGTTGATTGCCCCGGCGCAGGAAGCCGAACCCTTGAACGAATTACGTGCAGTGTTGGGCAACGAGCAAGCGATGAAGGCTTACCAGGCTTCGACGCTGCCGTTTCCCGACGGCACGGTACTGGTGAAGTTGGCCTGGAAACATGTGCAGTCGCCGGAGTTCGAGCCGGCTTCCATTCCCGGCGCGGCGACCACCGTCCAGGTGATGGTCAAGGACTCGAAAAAATACGCCTCTACCGGAGGTTGGGGGTTTGGCCGCTTCATCAATGGCAAACCCGCCGATGAAGCGCAGCATCAGACCTGCTTCGCCTGCCATCAGGCACGCGTGCAGAACCATGACTTTGTCTTCACCCGATTCGCTCCCTAATCCACGAAATCAAGGGGTTCACCATGAAAAAACTATTGAGCGCACTGACGATTGCAACCGGGCTGGTCGTTGGCGTTAATGCCTTTGCGCAG
The DNA here is from genome assembly GCF_020164475.1 of Pseudomonas sp. REP124. Lineage (GTDB taxonomy): Bacteria > Pseudomonadota > Gammaproteobacteria > Pseudomonadales > Pseudomonadaceae > Aquipseudomonas. Next base: position 5,606 of record NZ_JAIQWX010000022.1, read on the forward strand.
CCTGAAAAAACCACGGTGGTGCTGGTGCACGGCGCTTTTGCCGATGCGTCGAGCTGGAACGGTGTAGTGAAAATTCTCGAGAAAGACGGATACACCGTGGTCGCCGCCGCCAATCCGTTGCGCAGCGTCAAAGGCGACAGCGCGACGGTTTCCGCCTTGCTGTCGAGCATCAAGTCGCCGGTGGTACTGGTCGGCCATTCCTATGGCGGCAATGTCATCAGCGCGGCGGCCAACGATCACCCGACGGTCAAGGCGCTGGTCTACGTCAGCGCATTCGCGCCCGAAGCGGGTGAAACCGTCGCCGGTCTGGCCGGCAAATTCCCCGGCAGCACCCTCGGCCCGACACTCGCCGCCCCAGTCGCGCACGCCGATGGCGGCAAGGATCTATACATCCAGCAAGACAAGTTTCATGACCAGTTCGCTGCGGATGTGCCTGCTGACCAGGCTGCCCTGATGGCTGCGACCCAGCGCCCCGTGACTGAAGCGGCGCTCAATGAACCGTCTGGTGATCCGGCGTGGAGGCGTGTCCCGTCATGGTTCATCTACGGCGACCAGGACAAGAACATTCCTGCGCAAGCCATGGCCTTCATGGCCAAGCGGGCCGAAGCCAAGTCAGTGCAAGTGATTCACGGAGCCTCCCATGTGGTGATGGTTTCCAACCCGGAGCCGGTTGCCCGGCTGATTGAAAAGGCCGCGACGGATACCGCGCACCTGTAATGCATCGATCGGTCAACAGGTCGGGCCTTTGCGGCGGCCGTTGACTGGTCAGTCATGTTTTCTCACTCACGAAGGTATTGAGCAATGTCCACGATCACTCAACGTTTTACCGGTAAAACCGCACTGGTTACTGGCGGTTCGCGCGGCATCGGTGCCGCTATCGTTCGCCGTCTGGCCAGAGAAGGAGCAGCGGTCGCCTTTACTTACTCCGCTTCCGAGGAACAGGCGCAAGCGCTGGTTGCCAGCATTGAGGGCGACGGCGGCACGGCGTTGGCCATCAAGGCCAACAGCAAATTTGCCGAGGATATCGAGCACGCGGTGGACTTTACCCTGCGCAAGTTCGGTGCCGTGAACATCCTGGTGAACAACGCCGGCATCCTCAGTCTGGGAACGGTCGATGACTTCACTGTCGAGGCGTTCGACGATCTTTACGCCATCAACGTGCGTGGCGCTTACATCGCGGCTCGAACGTGTGCTGCGATCATGCAACGTGGCGACCGGATCATTACCATTGGCAGCGTGGCGGGCGAGCGTTCCGGCTTCCCCGGTTCCAGCGGGTACAGCATGAGCAAGTCGGCACTGATCGGCCTGACACGCGGTCTGGCCCAGGATTTCGCCGCCCGTGGCATCACCGTCAACAATGTCCAGCCCGGCCCGACCGCCACCGACATGAACCCGGCTGACGCGCCCTACCTGGAGCACGTCATCAGCCGCGTGCCGTTGGGACGTCTGGGGTATGCCGATGAGATCGCCAGCATGGCCGTGTACCTCGCCAGCGAAGAGGCGTCGTTCGTTACCGGTGCCAGTTTGACTGTCGACGGCGGTTACCTTTCCTGAGGGATCAACTGCCCCGGACAAAGGAAGCCTGGGGCAGGGGATCGACCGCCGGCTTGAGCAGCGGCGTGATGCACAGCATCAGCAACAACACCACGAACAGCAGACTGTAGGCTGGAGCAAAATGACCGGTGTAGTCGCGCAGGGCGCCGAACAGCAGCGGGCCCAGCGCGGCAACCAGGTAACCGATGAACAGCATGAACACGGTCCACAGACCGGCCTGTTCGACGGTCGCTGTGTTGTCCAGCGGCAAAGTCATGGCGACGGTAAAGCCCATGCCCAGGCCTATGGCTGCCAGCATTACGTAGAGGACCGGTGCCCAACCAGGCAGGAAGGCCATGCCGGCTACACCCAGTGTCGCCATCATGGTGGAGAGACCCACCAGTGCACGACGATCATGTGCCTTGCCTGGCAGCAAGCCGGCACAGACGCTGGCCACCGCGAACACCGCAGTGAAAATCCCCAGCAACGCGCCTGGCGACAAGCTCGAAACCGCCGTTTCCAGATAGGCCGGTGCCATCCAGGCGAATAGCGCATAGACCACGAACTGTCCTGCGCCAAAGTTCAACGCCACCCACCAGGCTTGCATGTTGCGCCATGGCAGGCCGGCCGCGGATGTCTGGCGCGGTTTCGCGGCAGTCGGTGGCGCGGCGAAGCTTTTTGTCATCCAGATCCAGCTCGCCACTGCGGTTACGCACAGCAGGCTCCAGACCCCGGCGCTGATCCGCCAGCTCTCCGTCAGTTCGGCAATGGGGGCGCTGAAGACCGCAGCCAGGGTTGCACCCACGCTCAGGCCGGCGGCGTAGATGCCCATGAACAGGGCGGCGCGATGGGGGAAATGGGACTTGATCCAGCCGCCGGTCATCGCACCGGCGATGGAGATCCCCACACTGGCGAGAAAGGTGCTTCCCAACAGGAAAAAAGCATTGGGCGACAGCGCCCGCAACAACGTGGCGGCTCCGAGCAGTATCAGCGCGACCACGACGCAGCGGTCGATTCCAAAGCGCCTGGCGAGGTTGGGAACCATCAACGCAAACAGCCCCATGCAGACATCCGGAATGGAAGTCAGCAGCGCCGCATGGGCGTAGGTCAGATTGAATTGCTGCTGAATCAACAGCAGGATCGGGCCGATCGAGATGATTGCCGGGCGCAGTGCAATGGACAGCACCAGCAGGCCGATGACGGCAGCGATGCTTTGTCTTTTGTTCGGTAAACCGTGGGTATGTTCCATGGGGACGGCCTCGTCAGGAAGAATGATGAGCAGGCTAACCCGTGTTGATTGGCGGTAAATGCCATCTATTGTTGCCAAAGTGACATCCTGCGTCGGGCGTGTTTTGATGGCTCCCAGCGCACTTTCATCCCCCAGGAACGCGGAAGACTGACCCCCGTGAAACCACAAGAGCGTTGCCTTGCTTCCCCCGATCCAGGTTTGCCGCGCAGTGAGGATTACCTGGACTACCAGAGCGTGGCGCGGCTGATGACCGTGCTGGTACGCGATCAGCACACCGGCGAATACAACCATCCGCATACTCATCGGCATGGACAGCTGCTGTATGCCTCCAGCGGGGTCATGCGCGTCGCTACCGAGAACGGTTTGTGGGTGCTGCCGCCCAGGCGGGCCTTGTGGATTCCGCCGCACATGGTGCACGACCAACTGATGCTAAGCCCGGTGAAAATGCGTTCGGTGTACATCGAGCCCAAGGCTTCGCAATCCTTCGGCACCAATTGCAAGGTGGTGGAAATCTCGCCGCTATTGCGCGAATTGATTCTGGCGCTGGCGGATCAATCGATCGAGTACGAACAGCATGGACGCAATGCCCACATCGTCGCGCTGATTCTCAGCGAACTGGTGGTCGCACGCACATTGCCTCTGCAAATTCCGTGGCCTCGGGATCGCCGACTGGTAAGCATTTGCGAGGCCATCCTCGAACATCCCGAGCAGGCGCGGTCGGTGGGGTACTGGGCTGACCGGGTGGGCGCCAGCTCACGCACGCTGATTCGGTTGTTCCTCGCCGAAACCGGGCTGAACTTTCGGCACTGGGTGCAGCAGGTGCGACTGGCAACGGCAATCGACCGGTTAGACAAAGGCCACCCTATCGGCAACGTTGCCCGTGATCTGGGTTACACCAGCCAGAGCGCCTTCAGCGCGATGTTCAGGCGAACCATGGGCGAATCGCCACGGGAATTCATGGGTCGCGAGTGAGGGGCCTGACAGGCAGGCCCCTTCGCCACAGACTTTTCAACCCATCGCTTCAATTGCCAGTGCCACGCCTTCTCCGTAGGCCGGATCAGCTGCGGTGCAATGGTCGATGTGGCGCTGCCTGACCTGAGCCGACGCACCCAGGATCGCCCGCGCCGTGTTTTCGAACAGCGCTTGTCGTTGCGGCGCATCCATCAAGCGAAACAGCGCGCCGGGTTGGGAAAAATAGTCGGCGTCTTCACGGTGGTTCCAGTGATCGGCGGCACCTTGCAAGGCCAGTGGCGGCTCGCGAAAGTCCGGTTGCTCGACCCATTGGCCATGACTGTTGGGTTCATACCCCGGAGTACTGTCGGCGTTGCTGTTGGTGCGCATCTGCCCGTCGCGGTGATAGCTGTTCACCGGGCAGCGTGGCGCGTTCACCGGAATCTGGTGATGGTTGACGCCGACGCGGTAGCGCTGGGCATCGCCATAAGAGAACAACCTTGCCTGCAGCATTTTGTCCGGGGAGAAACCGATGCCGGGTACGACGTTGGCCGGATTGAACGCCGCCTGCTCGACTTCGGCGAAATAATTGTCCGGGTTGCGATTGAGCTCCAGCACGCCGACCTCGATCAATGGGTAGTCGGCATGGGGCCAGACTTTCGTCAGATCGAACGGGTTGATCGGGCAATCGGCGGCGTGTGCTTCTGACATCACTTGCACGAACAGTTTCCAGCGCGGGAAGTCACCCCGCTCGATGCTGTCATAGAGGTCACGCTGCGCGCTTTCCCGGTCGCAGGCGATCACAGCCCCGGCTTCGGCATCAGTAAAGTTGGCTATGCCTTGCTCGGTTTTCCAGGTGAACTTGACCCAGTAGCGTTGGTTATCCGGGCTGATGAAACTGAACGTATGACTACCGAAACCGTGCATGTGCCGGTATGAGCGTGGCAGCCCGCGATCGCTCATGACGATGGTGACCTGGTGCAGCGCCTCGGGCAGCAACGTCCAGAAATCCCAGTTGTTGTTGGCGCTGCGCAGATTGGTCCGCGGATCGCGTTTGACCGCATGATTGAGGTCGGGAAACTTTAACGGGTCGCGCAGGAAAAACACTGGTGTGTTGTTGCCCACCAGATCCCAGTTGCCTTGCTCGGTATAGAACTTGATGGCAAACCCGCGAATGTCCCGTTCGGCATCGGCGGCCCCGCGTTCACCGGCCACGGTGGAAAAACGTACGAAGATATCGGTGGTTTTGCCGATCTGCGAAAACACTCGGGCCTTGGTGTAGCGGGTGATGTCATGGGTCACTGTGAAAGTGCCGTAGGCGCCCGATCCCTTGGCATGCATCCGTCGCTCGGGAATGACTTCGCGATCGAAGTGCGCCAGCTTCTCCAGCAGCCATACATCTTGCAACAGCAGGGGACCCTTGGGGCCCGCGCTTTGAGCATTGTTGTTATCGACCACCGGGGCGCCGGCGGCGCTTGTCAGCTTGTTCATTGTCTGCTCCTTACGATTGGTTGGGCCGCCCTGATGCTTAGTATGGCAATGGGCTGCTCGTTTCAGGTTGATTGGCCATGCAGTCCGGGGTCTATTGCACCAAGGTGTCGACGACTTCAAAGCAGATTGAGCAGCACCTCGACGTTGCCCCGTACGGCTTTGGAGTAGGGACAAGTTCGGTGTGCCGCGTCGATCAGTTGGTGTGCAAGCTCGCGGTCCAGCCCTGGCAGGCTGACGTTCAGGCGTGCCCGCAGGAAATAGGCTTCGCCACCAAGGCACAGGTCGACTTCGGCATCAATCGAGACGTCCGCCGGCAGCAACACCTGCAGCCTGAGCGCTGCCAGCCCCAGGGATGCATCGAAACAGGCGGACCAGCCCGCAGCGAACAGTTGTTCGGCGTTGGTACCGCTGCTGTTGAAACCCGGCAACGCATGCCGGATATACAAACAGCCATCATCGCTGCGAGAGATGCCCCCGTCGCGGAAACCCTGGGTGTGTACCCGGGCGGTGTACAGTGCTCTCCCCGTGGTCATGTCTGCCTCCTGATAATGTCCAAGACCTGGCAATTGCAGTGCCCCGGCCATGAAGGTCGGTGCGATGCCAGGGAGAATCAGAACAGAGCACCGATGTTGCAGCGATTGCACGTAGGTATCAGAAGGTACGCACCTGGCAGTGAGCTTTGCGTTTTGGCATTGATGGCCACATGCGACACCAAGGTATGATTGGCGCGACGCTGCAGGCAGGGGCATCCTGCGTGGAGAGCCACCGTACACACAGGATCGGTATGGACAACGAACTCGAGCGCGTGATCGACGGGCTGCCAGGCGTGGCATGGACCGCGCTCGCCGACGGCCGTGTCGACTACGTCAATCAGTACTGGGACGAGTACACCGGGGCTGGTCGGGACGATGCGATGGGTGAGGGCTGGCAATCATTCATCCATCACGATGATCGCGCGCAAGTGTCGCAGCAATGGTGCGCAATTCTTGCCAGCGGTGAACCTCGTGACATGCAGGCTCGCCTGCGCCGTGCCGATGGCGTTTATCGTCGATTCCTCCTGCGCGTGAGCCCGCTGACGGACGACTCGGGCAACTTGTACAAGTGGTGCGGGGTCTGCGCCGACATCGAAGACCATTGCGTCGCAATCACGCCTTCACCCGCGGTCGAGCCCGACCTGCGCAACCTCATCGACAGCATTCCCGCGCTGGTGTCGCTGATGACGCCCGACGGCGAACTGGAATGTGTAAACGTGCATAACCTGCAATACATGGGTACTACGTTCGAGGCACTTCGAGGTTGGACGACCAGCGAAATCATTCACCCGCAAGACAAGAGCCGGGTCATGGCAAGCTGGGCGCACGCGGTGAATACCGGCTCGGTGTTTCGCGAAGAGCAGCGTATCCGCCGAGCGGACGGTGCCTACCACTGGTTTGCGGCCAATGGCATTCCAATGCGCGATGAACACGGCAATATCACCCGCTGGTGGGTGATTACCGTCGACATCGACGAGCACAAGCGCGACAAGGCATTGATTGCCCAGGCGCTGGAAAATATCAGTGCCTCGGAAGCTCGTTATCGCAACCTGATCAACGCCGTGCCCGGCTTCATCTGGAGTGCCGCGCCGGACGGTAATATCACCTTTCTCAATCAACGATGGTGCGACTACACCGGCATCGCCATGGACGAGGCGTGCGGCCATGGCTGGATGGCCTCGGTTGATCCGGATGACCGTACTACTCTGGCTGCATACCGACGTGTATTGACCTCGGGCGAACCGGGTGAATTCGAGGCGCGGTTGCGGCGCTTCGACGGCGTGTTTCGCTGGTTTCTGGTCCGCACGGTGCCGGAACGTGACGCGGCGGGCCAGGTGGTGCGCTGGTACGGGGAAAACACCGATATCGAAGATCGCAAACGCGCCGAGACGTTATTGGAGGGCGAAAAACACCTGCTGGGACTTATAGCTGGCGGCACCCCGCTAAGGTCCATTCTTGAAGCCCTTTGCAAGCTGGTCGAGGCGAGCTTTGCCGGCGGTGTGTGCAGCATCGTGCAGATTGATCCCAAGCATTCGCACTGGGCGCAGGATGCGGTGCCGCGCATGTTGCCTGGGGCCGCGCCCAACTTGCCATCCGACCTGATCAACACCCTCGATGGACGCCCGGTTGACTCGATGCATTGCCCCGATGGGCAGGCGGCAATGAGCAATGAGCAAGTGATCTGCCACAACCTGGCGTGTGAAACCCGCTGGTCGCAGTGGTGTGCATCCGCGTTGAAGCACGGTTTGTGGGCCAGTTGGTCGACCCCGGTGACCTCTATCAGCGGCAACGTGACGGGCGTTCTCTCAGTGCTGTTTCGTGAGCCGGCCTCGCCCGATCTCTTGCAACAGAATCTGATCGCCCAGTTCACCCACCTTGCCAGCATCGCCATCGACCGGGCGCGCGGGGAAGCGGCGCTGCGCCAGAGCGAAGCGTTCCTGGCCAAGGCGCAGCGCTTGAGTTCTACGGGGACCTTCTCCTGGCGCCTGGATTCGGAGGACATCACCTGGTCGGATGAAATCTATAGGATTCTCGACCTTGCCCCCGGCGTGAAGCCCACCTTCGAGCTGTTGTACACCCGCATCCATCCGGATGACCTTTCCAGTTACAAGTCGATGATCCGGTCGCAGTGCCGCAAGGGGCGCGACTTCGAATATGAGCATCGCCTGCAAATGCCCGACGGTGCGACCAAACACGTCCACCTGGTCGCCCATGCAATGCGCGATGACGAAGGGGAACTTGAGTACATAGCTGCCTTGCAGGACGTCACGCAGCGCCGCCTTTCCGAAACCGCCCTGGGCGAGGTCCGCTCGGAGCTGGCGCACCTTGCGCGGGTGGCGAGCCTGGGAGCGCTGACGGCTTCGATCGCCCATGAAGTCAACCAGCCGCTGGCCGGCATCATCACCAATGCCAGCACGTGTCTGCGGATGCTCGGTGCCAGCCCGCCCAATGTCGATGGCGCCCTGGAAACCGCGCGCCGCACCATCCGCGATGGCAACCGTGCGGCCGATGTGATCAAGCGGCTGCGGGTGCTGTTTTCCAAAGACAGCATCACCGTCGAAGACGTGGACCTCAACGAAGCGGCGCGCGAAGTCATCGCCCTGTTGCTGGGCGAACTGCAGCGGGGCAGGGTGATCCTGAACCCGGTGTTCGCCGAGGGACTGCCGCTGGTCAGGGGGGATCGTGTGCAACTGCAACAGGTCATCCTCAACCTTATTCTCAACGCCAAAGAGGCGATGAACACCATTGAAGATCGTTCGCGGCATCTGCAGGTCAGCACTGGTCACCATGACCAACAGGTGTTCCTTGAAGTAAGGGACAACGGCCCCGGCTTCGATCCACAGGATGCCGCGCGCCTGTTCAACGCGTTCTATACCACCAAGCTGTCGGGCATGGGAATCGGTCTGTCCGTCAGTCATTCGATCATCGACCGTCACGAGGGGCGTCTTTGGGCCCGAGCGAACGATGTCGGACCCGGTGCGGTTTTTTGTTTTTCGATCCCTTATCCCACCGGGCATACCCCGTCCACCGGCATGACTGACACACCGGGACCGGGCGCAGGAAGCGGTACCGATCACACCAGAGAGGGTCTTTGATGGACACGCCTTTGCTCATAACGGTGGTTGATGACGACGAGTCCGTGCGCGAGGCGCTGCCGGATTTGCTCAGGGAATTCGGCTTCGCCGTCCAGGCGTTCTCGTCGGCAAAGGCATTTCTGTCCTCGGACAGCCTTTGCCAGACGCGGTGTCTGATTCTGGACGTCGCCATGCCGGGCATGTCCGGACCGGAGCTGCAAAGGCAGCTCGCGGCACAGCATTACCGCATTCCGATCATTTTCATTACCGCGCTGGGCGATGCCGGTCAGCGTCCGTTTTTAATGAGTCAGGGCGCAGTTGAATGCTTGATGAAGCCCTTCAGTGAAGCGGAATTGCTCAAAGCCCTGAGCGCGGCGTTGCCGGTCGACTGAGTGTCGAACATCCATCAGGAGGTGCTCTGTTGAGCGCCATTAATGCGTCTGCCCCGTATAGGGAACAACAATGATGAATTCAACCCCCATCGTATTCGTGGTCGACGACGATATTTCCGTGCGCGAGTCGCTGGAGTTGCTTATCGGTCAGGCCCAGTGGCGGCCGCAGTTGTTCGAGTCGGCGCAAGCGTTTCTCGCCCATCCCCGATCACTGGTGCCCAGCTGTCTGGTGTTGGACATCAACTTGCCGGACCTCAACGGGCTGGACTTGCAGAACGCCATGGCTGGCGATCGACCAAAAATCCCGATTATCTTCATTACCGGTTACGGCGACGTACCTCGTTCGGTACGTGCGATGAAAGCCGGTGCAGTGGAGTTCCTGACCAAGCCGTTCGATGATGAGGTCTTGCTGAGCGCCATCACCGATGCGCTGGCGAGCAGCCGTGCGGCGCTGGAGCGTGAGGGTGATCTGCGTGCGCTGCGCGATGCTCGCGCCACGTTGACACCTCGCGAGAACGAAGTGCTGGAAATGGTCGTCGCCGGGCGCATGAACAAGGTGATTGCATCTGATCTGGGTATCAGCGAAATCACGGTCAAGGCCCATCGCGGCAAAGTCATGCGCAAGATGAAAGCCCGGTCCCTTGCCGACCTGGTGAAAAAGGTGACGCAGTTGGCGCCTCCGCCGGATTGAAATCTTTTACCGTCGGGTCTTCGATTCCGCCCCGACGCTCACTTTTTTTTCAATGCGGTTCCGACCTGTCCGAGTGCTGCCCGGTATCCCTGATCGACACCCTTTGCCAGAGCGCCTGAAATTGACGCATGTCCAGGGTGTCGTAGCCTTCCGATATCTGTTCACGGCAAGCCGCCAGCAATTCTTTGGCTTTGGCGGCCTGACCCTGTTCCAGCCACAGGAGGGCAAGGTCCATCGACGCTCTGAGTTCCCATGACCGGGCACCTTGCTGGCGACTCAGGTTGATCGCTTCCATGAGCCTGTCCTGGGTTGCGGCGGGATTGGCAGGCTCCAGGGTGTCGAGAATGCCCGCCCTGATCCGCAACAGCTCGGGCAGGGCGTAGGCGTCGCCGCTGTCGCGACAGTGGCCGATGGTCCGCTCGACTTGACACAACGCCTTTCCGTACTGGCCCCCGAGGATCAAGCCTTCGACCAGAGCGGTTTCGAAGGAGGTGGTCAGCAATTCGTAACGCATGCCTTGCAGACGCGCCAGGCTTTCTTCAAGCAGGGCGACGGCGTCGCCTGACTGCCCCGCGCGAATCGCGATGCTGCCTTGTACGCCCAGGGCTGCCGCCACGTAGGGCGCCAACGCATTCGCATCGGCGACTTTACTGAAGGTAGCGAGACTGGCGGCAGCCTTGTCCAGCTCGCCAGTCCAGATGTGGATGCAAAGGGTCCAGACCAGCGCGATGCAATAGGTCACCGAATGGTCCAGCGCGGCCGCTTCTGCTTCGACCTTTGCGGCCCAATGCCTGGCCTGGTCGGGATAGCCCAGTAACCAGAGCGTGCGGGCCAGCGCCAGGCCAGTGCGGTTGCGATGATCGAAGCCGTAATGCACGGTGCTGCTGCGCTCGGATGGCAGGCTGTAACGCAGCGACTTTTCCAGCTCCTGGCGCGCCAGTGGCTGATTGCCGAGCAAGTGATGGGAAATGCCCGCCAGCGAGGCGGCCACCGCAATGGCTTCGGGCTTGCCGATGAGATCACCCACAACCACAGCTTTTTCCGCCCAGGCCAGGGATGAGGGGAAGTCGCCGATACGCTCCGAGAATATTTGCAGGCGCCCGAGCAGGCGCAGTTGTGACCAGTGATCGTCCAGTGTCTGGGCGATGTCCAGCGCCCTGAGCAGCGCTTTTTGCGCCGCGTCGCTGTTGCCCCGGGTGAACATCAGGACCAGGCCCAGGGCGGCTTGTAATTCCATCTCGGTCGGTGTGCCGAAATAGCCCAGTTCCAGCAGTTCGGTCGCCCGGGAACACCAGGCCCGGCATTCGACCATCAGTGAAAAATGCAGGAACAACGGAGCGCTGGCGGCGGCCAGAGGCAGGGCCAGCCCAGGGTCGCCCTGGGGGCCGAAACTCCACTCAAGCGCGCTCCTGATATTGCCCAGTTGGCTGGCCAGTCGTGAGGACCGCTCGAAGAGTTCGTCGGGTGTCGCGTCGGGATGACTGAGCAGTTCGGTGAAGTAGGCCGCGTGCCTGAATGACAGCGCATGGACTTCGGCTTCCACGCGTATCGCCAGTTTTTCCCGGGCATAGGCACGGGTCATTTCGAGTAGACGGTAGGTGGCGATGACTGCACTGTGGTCGACAGTGACCAGACCCTTGGACGCCAGTTCATCCAGGGCCGCCGCTGCGCTGACCGAGTCGATTTGTGCGTCGGCGAGAATCTGTGACGCAGCCTCCAGCGAAAAAGGCCCGACGAAAATCGCCAGTCGATCGAATACCAAGTGCTCCTTTGCGCACAGGAGGTCATAGCTCCAATCGAGCATCGCGCGCAGTGTCTGGTGTTTCGGCAGCGCTGTCCGCCGCCCCGACCAGCCCAGTGAAAAACGCTCACCCAGCAGCCCGTGGGTGGCCTGAAGCCCATGGCTGGCAACCCGCATCGCAGCCAGCTCAATCGGCAACGCCATGCCCTCAAGACGCCGGCAGATGTCGGCAATCATCCGTGCATCTTCTGTCTCCAGAGCCAGCGACGCATTGCCTGATGTGGCGCGCTCGACGAACAGTTTCACAGCCGGAAACGCCAGCAACTGGTCGACACTGAGCCCTTGCGCATCGACCGGATAACGCAGGGCGCTGAGCCAATGGACATGTTCGCCCAGAACACGCAACGGCTCGCGGCTGGTGGCCAGCAGACCGACATTGGGCGCGGCCTCCCTGATCTTTTCGATGATCGATGAAATGGCGTCGATCAGGTGTTCGCAGTTGTCGATGATCAACATCAGTTTACGTGTGCGCAGATGGGCCAGCAGCACGTGCATCGGGTCTTCAGCCTGGAGCGTGATGCCCAGTGCGCTGGCGAGCGAGGAGGGCACCAGTGCGGCGTCCTCGACCTGGGCCAGATCGACGAAACGCACCTGATCATCGTTGCCGGCGCAGAGGCGGTGACCCACTTCGATGGCCAGGCTGGTCTTGCCGACCCCGCCGGGGCCGACGATGGTGAACAGTTTGGGTTCCAGCAGCCGGTCGACAAGCATTTGTGCATCGTTGTCGCGCCCGACCAGTCGGGCACGTGGGGGCAGACCGCCGACGCTGTTGGTCAGACGCTTGTCGTGAAAGTGATCCGTAAGGGTGGTGGTGACATGCGCAGGAAGTAGCGATTGCAAACGTTCGATAGGAGCGACGAAGGCATACCCGACGCCCACTTGCGTAGAGATGTAACGAGCGCCGTCTTCACCATCCCCGAGGATCTTTCTCAGACCCGTCATGTGAAAACGCAGGCTGCCTTCGGAAACGACGATGTTGGGCCAGACCAGCTTGATCAATTCGTGTTTGGACAGTACTCGGCCGGGACGTTCGAGCAAGGCGATCAGCAAGTCCAGCGCACGGCCGCCAATGTCCACTGCCGCGCCGCTCCTGGTGAGCAGGCGCTTTGCAGGTGTGACACAGAAAGGGCCAAAGGCGAGTTGCAGGCTCAGGGATTCATGCAAATCGTCGGCGACGGGCTCCAATGGAATCGCTCTCTGAAAAGTTGATCGTGTTTTCGCAGCAGGCGAAAGGTGCGGCCAAGTCTGCATCATATGGGTTTTGACTTAACGATCAAGTGTTCCAATTCCGTCAGGGGAGTATCAGAGTGTCGTGCGAAGGCTGGCATAAGAGCGTCAGACGAGGCTGAGGCTCACGTCGATGTTCGCTCGGGTCGCCTTGGAATAAGGGCAGTTCTGGTGAGCAGCTTCAATGAGTTGACGGGCAATGTCCGCCGCTATGTCAGGCAATGACACAGCCAACCGCGCTTGCAGGAAGAACCCTTGTTCGCCATGCATCAGATCGACCTGTGCATCGACGCTGGCGTCTGCCGGGAAACTGATTTTTCGCGCGTTGCAGGCATGTCGCAAGGAGCCGAGGAAACAGGCCGACCAGCAGATCGCGAACAACTGTTCCGGGTTAGTGCCTTCGCCGGGAGCGCCAGGCGCCGAAAGTTTGAGATCGAGCCGACCATCATGGCTGCGTCCGGTTCCTTCCCGACCTCCTGTGGTGCAGGTATGGCCGGTGTATAGGGTTTTTTCGATGCTGAGCATGAACAGTTCCTGATGAGCGTTCGCAATTTCGACAGACCGTTCAGATGGCTCGCAAGGTGTGGTGACGGTTCAAATCGGTGAGGCCGCGAAACGAATGAGCAACCTGTGCGTCCTTGCGGTTGCGCAGGTGTTCGAGCAAAGTGCAGCGGGCCATTTCGATCAGCCACGCGCGAAAGGGGGTGTTGTCATCATAGTCGGCTCGTCTGCGATACAGCGTCATGAAGGCTTCCTGAACCAGCCCCTCGACGCTGTCCTGCCCGACGCGCTCGGCTTGCGCCTGGCCTTCGAAAAAGGCCAGAAACAGAGGCGTCACGTTGGCGATCAGTTGCAGTGAAGCGGCGGTGTCGTGTTTCAGGACATCCGCCATCAGCGCACGAAGTTCATCGTCTGCGAGGCGGTCGATACTGTTCAGGCAGCTTTCGCGAAAACCTTCGGCCATGATCGGATCCCTCTTAAGCCATCAGTTCTACTGGTCATGGCCAATGCAATGAAGTCCGGTCGCCATGAGGTCAGTGGTCAGGCTCAAGAGTGATGCCTTGGGCGGTCTATCACCAGTTATCCACTGTTAGCGTTTGTTAGCCAAGGTGGATTGCGGCGCATGCGGCCTTATATCGGGCCGGATTCCTCGCTGAACACCTCCAGCTCCTGTATCAGGCTCAGAGCTGCGCGCAGGACCAGTTCGCGGCCTTTTCCCGGACTTGCAAGGGCCGGGTCCGAGCCCATCCGGCCGTCCGGGTGACGGGCGCGGAAGTCGGCGGCTTCGCGTATCGGACCCCAGTTGGCGATCTGAGGCGAATAGTCGGCGGTCTTGATCGAGCCCGGGAAGGCCCATTGAGTGACGGCAATCTCCGAGGGCGTGGCATGGATGCCGTGACCCACGGGGAATTGAGCATTGGCGAGCGTCCCCACCCCTTCCAGATCCCACCAGTTACAGAGTTTCAATGCAAAGCCCGCCGGGCGTCGGTGGAAACTTGCCTCGGCATACAACTCCGAAAACGCGGCTTCAATCGACGCGATGTTGCCGCCATGGCCGTTGAGGAAAAAAATCTTTTCGAACCCGTGGGCTACCAGCGAGCGCGTCCAGTCTCCGATGGCGGCGATGAACGTCGAGGGTCGCAGTGTGATGGTCCCGGGAAAACCGAGGTGATGCTGGGCCATGCCGATGTTGAAGGTCGGGGCAATCAGGATGTCGGCTGATTTTTGCGCATGATGGGCGATGATCTCCGGGCACATCCAGTCGGTACCCAGAAGACCGGTCGGCCCGTGCTGCTCATTGGAGCCGATGGGAATGACGATGGTGCGCGAGCGTTCAAGAAACTGCTGGATCTCGGACCAGGTTGACAGTGGAAGTAACATGTTCAGCCTCGCAAGTGGACAGCTCCTGTCGGAGCGGGGATGGCGTTCGTGCCCGGCGATGCCGGGTCAGGGACCTGGCCATGCATTGCCCGGGTACCAATCACAGCACGGACGGGCAAAACGAACACATTGCACGTAGGTGTCGGGTGTACTTTTGACGGAACGCCTCTGCGAGCAAGCGCCTCATTGCTTGTCCAGATGCTCCCCGACAGCCCTCCATGTCCAACCGTCATTGCGCAGATGCAGGTAATGGGACAGCTGTAGTCGCTCAAGAAAGGTCTCATCGTGCGAGACGATCATGAGTGTCCCCTCGTATTGCACGAGCATTGATTCCAGCGCCCGCAACGAGGTCAGGTCGAGGTGGTTGCCCGGCTCGTCCAGCAGTAATAATTGCGCGGGTTCCTCCGCATACAGCACGCAGGCCATGGCGGCTTTGAGACGTTCGCCGCCACTAAGTGACGCGGTGGGCTGCAGCATTTTCACTGCGTCCAGATCCAGGTGCGCCAGACGAGTGCGCAACTCGCTTTCGCGGACAGACCGGTTGACGCGCAGCAACTGTTCGAGCACCGATGTCCGTGGGTCCAGAATGCTTGATTGCTGATCGAGCCAGGCGACGGGCACTTGCACCGAACACTCGCCTGACAAGGGCTGCAGGTGCCCTGCCAATACCTTGAGCAGCGTGGATTTACCCACCCCGTTGTCGCCGATGATGCCGATGCGCTGACCGCCTTCGATGGTCAGATCGATTGTGCCAACACGTGCGGGGCGAAAGGGCATGAGCAGGGCTTGGAGCCTGGCGGCGGTGCGTCGCGTGAACCGTTGTTCAGGCGGTGCATACAAGCGAATGGCAACCTCCTCTTCAACCTGTTGCGCAGCCTGTCGAACGCGCAGGTTCAGTTGCTCGCGTGCTTGCGTTTCCCGGGTGCGTGATTTGCCCAGGCTGTTCTCGCTCTGCTCCTTGCGCCGCCCTAGCAGAATCGGCGCCTGATTGGCCTCCCGGGCGTTTTTGTTGCCCTTGGCAGTGCGACGCTCATGGCGTTCTCGTTGGCGGGCCAGTTCCAGTTCGCCCTGTTTGCGCTCATGCTTGCGCTGCTGCAATTGCCGCGCGACGTTTTCACTGTCCTGCGCTCTGGTCTGGTCATAGAACTCGTAATTTCCGCCATAACTGCGCAGCCCCAGGCTCGAAAGTTCGACGATGCGCGACATCCGTTGCAGCAGTTGCCGATCGTGGCTGATGACCAGCAGACCCTTGGGCCACAGGCTGAGCTGTTCCATAAATTGCTGGCGACTGGCTCGGTCGAGATGGTTGGTGGGCTCGTCAAGAATCAATAAATCGGGGGCCGCGATCCAGGCTCCTACCAGTGCCACCCGCATGGCTTCGCCGCCACTGAGTTCGGACGCGCGCTGGTGCAGCGAAAGGTGACCCAGTCCCTGGGCCAGCAACTCGGCTTGCAAGCGGCGCCGGATATCCCAGCGGTCTCCCACCGTGTCGAAGTCTGCAGGCTCCACGCTGCCCGCTTCGATGCGCTGCAACGCCTGGAGCGCTGGCTCGATACCTGCCAGCCCGGCCACGCTCAGCGTCGCAGGATGTTGAACCTGCTGCGCCAGATAGTGGATGGATCCGCCACGCAAACACCGGCCACTGGTTGGCTCAAGCTGTCCGCACAGCAGGCGTGCGAGCACGCTCTTGCCAACCCCGTTGCGCCCCACAAGGCCGGTGGCTTGTTGATCGAATTCAAAGCAAAGATCGGAAAAGACAACCCTGCCATCGGGCAAGGAAAAGGAAACGCTGTCCAGCGTCAGGTAGGTACGGGTCATGGGTGATCTCAATGGATGCCACTGTTCACCTCCCCACGGAGCGGGAAGAAATGCAAACGGGACCGTCAAACAGGACGGCGGCATCAATTGCGCATCGGACGAACACCTCACGTAGAAAGCCGAGAACGCCGATTATGAAAGCGATGAGTGCAGAAGGGCAACACCGAATGTCAGCAGCATGGGCAAGCTTCATGTCGAGCAGTGCTGGATCTTTCAGGAAGGCGCTTGTTATGGTCTTGTGAATTAGCAGTGCAGGTATGCAGCCATGCGGCTTGCGACACGCACGCACCTCAAAGGACACGGCAATGAGCGAAGATCTGGATCGCAAGATCAGATATTTCCTGTGTATCTCCATGCATGGCTCGATTTCAGCGGCTTCGGAACAATTGAATATTTCCCAGCCAAGCCTGAGTCGGCAGCTTGCGAGTCTGGAGAGCTATCTCGGTAATCCGTTGTTCCGCAGGACCGGCCGGGGGCTGGTACTGACCGATGCCGGTACGCATCTTGCGTCAATGGCCGGGCCTGCTTTCATGGCCGTCGACTCGGCTATCAGCAAGATCAAGGACGAATTCGGCATCACCCGGGGACATCTGCGTCTGGCCACGGTGCATACGTTGACCTATTACTTTCTGGGCGATCTGGTTTCACGTTTCGTGCATCAGAATCGGGACGTGAATGTGTCGTTCATGGCGCGCAGTTCGACTGAGGTCATCAAACTGGTCGAGTCTGGCCGCGCCGACCTGGGCTTTGTTTATGACAGCGAAGTGGCTTCAATGGAGCTGTTATCGAGCGTTCTGTTTACCGAGTCGATGGCCATTGTGGTCCGGGCGGGGGGCGAGCCTGCGCCTCAGATACTGGATCTGACCCGCGAGGCGCTCAGGCTTGTGGTGTTCCCAAGTGGGTACGCATTGAGGCGAATGCTCGACACCTGCTCGGTACCTTTCACCATTGCAGCCGAAGTGGAAACCGTCGACGCCATGTTGGAACTGGTTTCCTCGGGTGTGGGCGCTTGCATCCTGCCTTCGTTGATCCCCGATCGCGTGCTGCAACAGTACAACCTGACTCGAATTACCGATATCAGGCCGGCGTTGAACCGCAAGGTCGTTGCCATTTATCGGGCTGATCCGCCTCCCACCGCTATCACCAAAGCCATCCTTGGTTTCGCCACGCTGGCCGCAAATGCACTCAAGTGAATAGCTGATATAGCCCCAGCCTCATCGCCATCGTAGGTCGAGCTTCCTAATCTGGACCGACCGTTGATAGCGCTAGTGAGGACAGGCAAGTGAATCAGGATCTACGCAGCAAAGAGTATTTCGACCAGCGGGCCACCAGCGAAATGGCCCAGCACCTCAAATCAAAGGAGATGCCGCTCAAGCAGCGTCTTGCTTACGCCGCCCGCATCCTGGCGATGACCGGGCAGGAAGCTGGCCTAGCGGGACAGCTCACCGCACGTTCCGATAGGGACGATACCTATTGGACACTGCGCTTTGGCCTGGGCTTCGAGGAAGCGACGGCCGATGACTTCATCGAGGTCGACAAGGATCTGAACACAGTGACCGGTGAAGGCATGGCCAATCCCGCCACCCGGTTCCACCTGTGGGTATATCGAAATCGCCCGGATGTCACCTCGATCATCCACACGCACTCGCCCTGGGCCTCGGCGCTGGCGGCGGCGAGGCAGCCTCTGGTGATTTCGCAGATGGACATGACACCGCTGTTCAACGACTGCGCATTTCTGGGTGAATGGCCAGGCGTGCCGATCGCCGACCATGAAGGCACTTTGATTTCCGAGGCCCTGGGCACAATGAAGTCGATCATCCTGGCTCACCACGGTTATCTCACCGCCGGAGAGTCCGTCGAGCAAGCCACTTATCTTTCTGTGTACCTGGAACGCGCGGCAAGGATGCAGATCCGGGCCAAGGCGTTCGGTGATCTGACTCCAGTGGACCCGGTCCTGGCGCAGGAGGCACACGACTATCTGCTCAAGGCCTCCATTGTCAGGGCAACCTTCGATTACTGGTGCCGCCAGACGCACCGCGCGCCCGGCATGCCGCCGATGTAAGCCTCTGCGCCGATTCGCCCGTACACCGTCGGCGTATGGGCCCGGAACACATCTCCAGAAAATTTCTGACTGCCAGATAAAGGACTGAAAAATGTCGAGAACAAATAAGGCAGGTGCGGCTCCTTCAGCCGTGAAACGTCAAACCGTGATTGCGGGCCTTGCGAGCATGATGGGTACCACAATCGAATGGTATGACTACTTCCTGTATGGCACCGCGGCCGCGCTCATTTTCAACAAAATCTTCTTCCCCGACTTCGACCCCGTCACCGGTACCCTGGCCGCGTTCGCGACCTATGCGGTGGGTTTCTTTGCGCGACCGTTCGGCGGGATCGTGTTTGGCCATTTCGGCGATCGGCTGGGCAGGAAGTCGATGCTGCTGATCACGTTGTTCATGATGGGCATCCCGACGATCATCATCGGCCTGATCCCTTCCTACGACTCCATCGGCTATTGGGCCGCCGTACTGTTGGTGGTCATGCGACTGCTGCAGGGTATCGCGGTGGGCGGCGAATGGGGTGGTGCGATTCTCCTGGCTGTCGAGCATGCACCCGAAGGCAAGAAGGGCTTTTTTGGCAGCCTGCCGCAAACCGGAGTTGCACCGGGATTGATTCTGTCTTCGCTGGCAATGGGCGCAGTGGCCCAATTGCCCGAGCAGGACATGCTCACCTGGGGCTGGCGGCTGCCCTTTCTCGCCAGCGCGGCACTGCTGTTGGTGGGCTGGTACATCCGAGAAAAAGTTGCCGAGTCACCGGACTTCGTGGCCGTGAAGAATGATGTCCCTCGGGAAATGCCATTCAAGACCGTGTTGCGCGACCATCGGCAAGCGCTACTAACCGTCGCCGGGGCGCGCCTGGCGGAGGTGACATGGTTTTACACCGTGGCCACTTTTTCCTTGGCCTACGCCACCAAAATTCTGCAGATCCCCAAGGACACCATGCTCAATGCCGTTGTCTGGGGGGCTACCGTCGCAATGTTCTGCATGCCCGTTTGCGGCTGGCTCGGCGACCGGATCGGTCAGAGGAAAGTATTCGCGATGGGGGTCGTCGGGCTCATTGTGTTTTCCTCGATCTTCTTTGAGTTGCTGCAGACACGGGAACAATTCTGGATAGTCTTCGCGATGGTTGTGGCCATCGGGATCATTTATTCGTTGTTATATGGACCGGAGGGCGCACTTTTCTCCGCGCAATTTACGCCTGAAGTGCGCTACACGGGGATCTCCGTTGCAGTGCAGATCTCGGGTGCGATTGGCGGTGGCCTGGCACCGATCATCGCGACTTCTCTGCTCGCTTATGGTGAGGGATATCCGTTTTACATCAATTGTTACCTGATGGGTCTGGGGCTGGTGGCGTTGATTGTGGTGTCCCGTATGAGGGCAATAGGAAGCGCAAACACATCGCGGCAGGCCGTGCCAGGCCGGGTGTCGGCGCATTCTTGACACCCTGAAGGAGCGGGTGGCTCGGGGCGCCCGCTTCAGCGTTGCATGCTCTTTTACCAGGAGGCTGGGAGGATGTCGGGTGAGGCCCACTGTTGCGCAATGTCCGCCCTGACCTAAGCTTTGGACAAGGCAAGACACAATTGCCAGGCGCTACCCGGAACGAACGCCGCAATGCGCAATCATTAGAGCGTGGATATCAAAAGGAGATGCGCATGCTCATCAGGTCACTGACCCTGGCTACCTTGCTGGCTTTCGCCGGCCCCCTGTTCGCCAACGATGGCGATTCACCACTGGACATCAACAAAGGCCTGTACCGCCCCCTGGTTGTCATTGCCTCGAGCACTGTGGATCCGGTCTGGGTGGGCCTGAAGAAGTCGCTGGAAGATCCGGCCAACAAACAGGGAGTCGTTGATCGCAACATCAAGGTCTACAGCGTGCTGAACATGTCGGGGCAACTCGACGGCAAGGATCTCGGTCAACAGGACACCATGGCCCTGATCCGCTCGCTGAAGATGGGAGCCGGGGCGTTGCCGAAAGTGATTCTGCTGGGCAAGGACGGCGAGAAGAAACTTGAAACATCGGGGGAAGATTCGAAGACGGTGGATCTGAAGAAAATCTTCGCCACCATCGATGCACTGCCGGCCGAAGAGAAGGACATGGCTGCGCCCACACCGCCTCCCGTGGCGGCCGAGCCAGCGGCGCCTGCGGCCAAAGGCGCCAAGAACGCAAAACCTGCGAAGCCGGCGAAACCGACCAAGCCGCCAGAGCAGCCGGATGATTGATATCCACGTAACCCTGTAATCCTGTAGGAGCGAGCACGCTCGCGATGAACGCAAGAACGGCGCTGGGTATCAGGTTCCCCGCGTAATCGTTGACGTCCATCGCGAGCGTGCTCGCTCCTACAGGTTATTTTTCCAGCGCATTCAAAATCCGGTAAGCCACCTTGATCCGCTCTGCATTCGGATAATTCCTGTTCGCCAGAATCACGATGCCGATCTGCTTCTCGGGTACGTACGCAACGTACGCGCCGAAGCCGCTGGTGGAGCCGGTCTTGTTGAGCAGGGCGTTCTGCTGTGGCGCCTGCGGCGGGGTGATCCACTGTGTTTCATGGGGTTCGAGGGCCATTGGCGTGGAGTTGCCGTCCAGCAATTGCTCGAGCTTGACCGGGTAGGGGTAGAGTTCCCAGCCCAGGCCCTGGGTCATGCTGCCGGCCTTGTAGTAACCGGTGTGGGTGGTGGTCATGGCCTGTTGGAGAGGTTTTTCCAGTTGGGCCGGTTGCAGGTTCGCCTGGACGTAGCGGATCAGGTCCGACGCGCTGGTTTTCACCCCGTAGGCTTCCGAATCCAATGCCCCCGGGCCGACTCGCACCGGTTTGTCGTCCTTGTTGTAGCCCTGTGCGTAAAGGCTCATCTGCTCCTGCGGCACCTTGAGGAAGGTGTGCTTGAGGCCGAGCTTGGGCAGCAGGGTCTTTTCCATGGCCTCGTCGAACGGGGCGCCCAGGCTTTGTGCGGCCAGGTAGCCGAAGAGCCCGATACTCGGGTTGGAGTACTGGCGATGGGTGCCGGGGGCGAAGGTCGGTTTCCAGTGCTGGAAGTAGGCGAGCATGGTGTCCGGCGTGTCGGCTTCGTCCGGGAATTGCAGGGGCAATCCGCCGGCGGAGTAAGTGCCCAGTTGCAGCACGCTGATGTTGTCGAACGCACTGCCGCGCAACGCCGGTAGGACCTGGCTGGCCTTGGCTGACAGGTCCAGTTTGCCGCTGGCCTGGGCGTAGGCGCCGAGAGTGGCTGTGAAGGTTTTGCTCACCGAGCCGATCTCGAACAGGGTGTTTTCGCTGACGGCGCTACCGGTTTCTTTCGAGGCGACACCGTAGTTAAAGTAATGCGGTTGGCCCTTCACGGTGATGGCAATCGCCACGCCGGGGATCTTCTGTTCCTGCATCACGGGTTTCATGGCCGCATCGACGATGCCTTGCAGGCGATCGTCGGCCATGCAATGGCTGGCGCCGAGCAGGAGTAGGAAAGTACTGTAGGACGCGAACTTGTTCAGGTTGAAATGAGGCATGACGGAATCACTTCCATGAGTTGTCTGGGAGCCGGGAGCAGGCAAATCTATGCAGTCTTTCGATGCGGGACAACCGATGATATTTTGCGCGAGCCATTAGAAAAATTAGGGGGTGGTCATGATCCGGCCGCAATTACCGCTCAATGCGCTGCGTGCTTTCGAAGCGTCGGCACGGCACTTGAGTTTCACCCGGGCAGCGGTGGAATTATGCGTCACCCAGGCGGCGGTGAGTCATCAGGTCAAGGGGCTTGAATCGCAGCTGGGAGTGACCCTGTTCAAGCGTCTGCCCCGCGGCTTGATGCTGACCCGTGAAGGGGAAACCCTGCTGCCGGTGCTGTGCGAGTGTTTCGACCGCATTGCCGAAACCCTGGCGTGTTTTCAGGGCGGGCATTTGCGTGAAGTGCTGACGGTCGGCGCGGTGGGGACCTTTGCCGTGGGTTGGCTGTTGCCGCGACTGGCGGACTTCCAGGCGAAACATCCGTTCATAGATTTGCGACTGTCGACCAATAACAATCGGGTGGACGTCGCCGCCGAGGGCCTGGATTACGCCATTCGGTTCGGCGCCGGGGCCTGGCACGGGATTGAAGCGGTGCGCCTGATCGAGGCGCCGCTGTCGGTGCTGTGCATCCCGGACATCGCTCGGCAATTGCGCGAACCGGCGGATCTGCTGCAGCAGACGCTGTTGCGTTCCTATCGCGCGGATGAATGGCCGGAGTGGTTCCAGGCGGCGGGGTTGCCGAGCCTGGCGGTGTCACCGAGGAGCATTGTTTTCGACTCGTCGCTGGCGATGATGGAGGCGGCGCAGCAGGGCGCAGGGGTGGCACTGGCGCCGCCGTTGATGTTCGCGCGGCAACTGGCGGCGGATGCGATATGCCAGCCGTTTCCGATACATATCACCACCGGCAGCTACTGGCTGACCCGCTTGCAGTCGCGACCGGAAACCCCGGCGATGGCTGCGTTCAAAAGTTGGCTATTGACGCAGCGTCCCCTGTAGGAGCGAATTTATTCGCGATGGTCGTAAACGATAACGTTGGCTGCCTGATGCCCCGCGGTGTCTGAACGTCCATCGCGAATAAATTCGCTCCTACAGGGGCGGTGCATGTCAGGCGCGGGCGGGTTGGACCAAAGGCCGCCTTTCCAGATTCAGCGCCAGCACACTGATCAACACCACCACACCTCCCACCGCGACCATCAAGGTCGGCCGCTCTCCCAAGGTCATCGAGGCAATCGCCATCGCCGTCGGCGGCACCAGATACAACGTCATCGTCGCCCGGCTCAAATCCACATGGGCCAGCACATAGGCCCAGGCCAGATACGCCAGGGCGCTCGGAAAAATCCCCAGGGCAAACACCGCCAACTGCACCCTCACCGGCGCGTTCAGCACCTGCTCCATCAGACCCGGCAGGTAAATCAGCAGCAAAAACGTCCCCGCCCAGACCGTGTAGCAAACCAGGGTCAGCCCGTCATAACGCCCGCTGTGGTGCTTCTGCAGGCCGAAGTACAGGCTCCAGGACAACGCCGCCAGCAGGATCAGCAAGCCATGGGCATCGATGCTGCCCAGGCCACGATCGCCCGCCACCACAATCACCACGCCGATCAGACCGAGGATCACGCAACCCCAGCGCCAGACGCTGACCCGATCCTTGAACACAAAACGCGCCAGCAGGGTGCTGAACAGCGGCGTGGTCTGCGCCAGAACGCTTGAGGCGCCCGCACTCACGCCCTGTTGGCCGAAGTTGATCGCCACGTGATGCAGGCTCACAGCGAAGAAACCCAGCCCCATCAACAGCGGCACATCGCGAAGTTTCGGCAGGCGGATGCCCTTGAACACCGCGACCAGCGCCATGAACAGCGATGCCAAGAGAAAGCGCGCCAGCGCCAGGTGCACGGGGTCGTAGGCCTGCAGGCCGATGTGGATGCCGCTCGGGGAGTAACCCCAGCAGGCGACCACAAAGGCCATGGCCAGGATGATTTTGACGGGCGAAGCGGGGGAGGGTGTCAGGGCGTTCATAGGTGTGCACCGGATGGCAGATGCCCGAAGTATCCGAACTCGAATCATTCGCCACAACTGACTTGTACTGCGCAAACCGTTCACTTTGAGTGATGAATATGGAGCTGTCGCAGATCCGCATGTTCAAGACCGTCGCCGAGGTCGGCAGCATCGCCCGGGCGGCCGAAGTGCTGCATTGCGTGCCGTCGAACATCACGGCGCGGATCAAGGCGCTGGAGGCGGAGCTGGGCGTGGCGCTGTTTCTGCGGGAGGGCCGCGGGCTGCGCATCAGCCCTTCGGGCCAGACCTTTCTTGCGTACGCCCTGAAAATCCTCGCCCTGACTGCCGAGGCCAAACGCGCGGTGGATCCGGCCGCCGAACCCTCCGGGCCGTTGCGTATCGGCGCCATCGAATCCTCGGCCACCGGCCGCCTGCCGCGCCTGCTGGCGAAATTCCACAAGCGCTATCCGGCGGTGGCGCTGGAACTAACCACCGGCGCTTGGGGCCAACTGCTCGACGACACCCTCAACCATCGCCTGGACGGCGCGATCGTCGCGGTGGATGTGGAGCGCTCGCACCTCAAGCGCACGCCGATGTACCGCGAAGATCTGCTGCTGATCGCGTCGACCTCGCTGGGGCCGGTGCGCGACATCACGGATCTGCAGGACAAGACCGTCTTCATGTGGCCCCAGGGCTGTCCGTACCGTGCGGCGCTGGAACATTGGCTGCTGCGCCAGGGCCAGGCACTGCCGATTGTCAGCCTGGCCAGTTATGGCGCGATTGTCGGCTGCGTCAGCGCCGGGGCTGGCGTGGCGCTGGTGCCCAAGGGGGTGTTCGATCAGTACGCGAAGGGGGCGGGGTGTGTGGGGTATGAGTTTCCTGAACTGACGGCGATCGACAATTTGTTCTACTGGCATGAGAACGCCGGGGTGCATCCGGCGCGGGAGGCGTTTGTGGCGATGTTGCGGGAGGAGTTTGCGTAACCGCATTCACAGGGAACACATTTGTGGCGAGGGGGCTTGCCCCCGTTGGGTGGCGAAGCCGCCCTAGAAAGATGGGACTGCTGCGCAGTTCAACGGGGGCAAGCCCCCTCGCCACAGGGTTTGTGTTTAGTTCACGCCGATGTCTCTCATCAGCAGGCCAAAATCGAGATCCACGGCATCCGGAATCGGCAGATACACCGTATGCCCATCCCCCGGCGCCACATCGATCGCCTCGCCCTTGGCGTTCTGCATCTGGTGCAGATCGAAGTGAAAATTCCCCTTGGGCGTCATCAACTCCATGTGATCACCCAGACCAAACCGGTTCTTCACCTTCACCTCCGCCAGCCGATCCCGCCGCTCGCCGGTCAGCTCACCGACAAACTGCTGGCGCTCCGACACCGAACTGCCGTTCTGGTAGTTCTGATACTCGTCATGCACATGCCGCCGCAAAAAGCCCTCGGTATAGCCGCGCTGGGCAAGCGATTCCAGATCCGTCATGAGGCTGCGATCAAACTCGCGACCCGCCATCGCATCATCAATCGCGCGGCGATAAACCTGCGTCGTCCGCGCGCAGTAAAAGTGCGATTTGGTCCGTCCTTCGATCTTCAGCGAATGCACGCCCATTTGCGTCAATCGCTCGACATGCTGCACGGCGCGTAAATCCTTGGCGTTCATGATGTAGGTGCCGTGTTCGTCCTCGAAGGCCGGCATCAGCTCGTCGGGGCGGTTGGCTTCCTGCAGCAGGAACACCTGTTCGGTCGGCGTGCCGATACCCAGGGTCGGTTCCGGCTAATATTGCTGGACGATCTCGCCGACCTGGTTTTCGGTCGCGGTCTGCGCCGAATACTTCCAGCGACAGGCGTTGGTGCAACTGCCCTGGTTGGCATCGCGTTTGTTCATGTAGCCCGACAACAGGCAGCGGCCGGAATACGCCATGCACAACGCGCCGTGAACGAACACCTCCAGCTCCATGGCCGGGACTTCCCGGCGGATCTCGGCGATTTCCTCAAGGGACAGCTCCCGGGACAGGATCACCCGGCTCAGGCCCTGTTGCTGCCAGAACTCGACGCTCGCCCAGTTCACCGTGTTGGCCTGCACCGACAGGTGAATCGGCGTCTGCGGGTAATGTCGGCGCACCAGCATGATCAGGCCGGGATCGGACATGATCAGCGCATCGGGGGCCATGGCGATGATCGGCGCCAAGTCCTTGAGGAAGGTCTTGAGCTTGGCGTTGTGCGGCGCAATGTTGACCACCACGTAGAAACGCTTGCCCTGGGCCTGTGCTTCCTCAATACCGAGGGCCAGGTTGGCGTGATCGAATTCGTTGTTGCGCACCCGCAGGCTGTAGCGCGGCTGGCCGGCGTAGACCGCATCGGCACCGTAGGCGAAGGCGTAACGCATGTTTTTCAGGGTGCCGGCGGGGGCGAGCAATTCGGGGGCGATGAGGTTCATGGCGGGCCAGGTCGCAAAAACCGCGCAGGGTATACGCCTTGCCCCGAGGATTTATTGATCTGGATCTATGCTTGTTGCACAAAGCGATGGCACTCGCGCGAGCGGTTGTGGCCTAAGCATCAGGGCGCACGCGGGCGTTGCGGCGCATTGGCGTGGATTGGACATGAACGAAGAAAGCGTACAAAACAAATCCCTGACGATTGTACTGGGCGTGGTGAGCATCGCCTTCATCTGGATTCTGCTGCCGTTTTACGGCGCGGTGTTCTGGGCGGTGATTCTCGGCATTCTGTTCGCACCCATGCAAAGGCGGCTGCAACTCAAGCTCGGCTGGCAGCGCAACCTCACGTCGTTGCTCACGCTGAGCATTTGCCTGGTGATCGCCATTCTGCCGGTGATCATCATCAGCATCCTGATGGTTCAGGAAGGGGCGGCGGTGTACCAGCGCATCGAGAACGGTGAGCTGGACATCGCCGGCTATGTGCAACAGTTCAAACACAGCCTGCCACCGTATTTCCAGCACATGCTCGATCGCCTCGGTCTCGGCGGACTCGAAGCGATGCGCGAAAAGATCATCAAAAGCGCGGTCACAGGCGGCCAGGTGCTGGCGACTCAGGCGTTCAGCTTCGGCCAGGGCACGTTCGAGTTCATCGTCAGTTTTTTCATCATGCTGTACCTGCTGTTCTTTTTTCTGCGCGACGGCGCCGATCTCGCGCGCAGGGTGCGCGCTGCCGTGCCGCTGGAGGAACAGCAGAAACGTCGTCTGCAACTCAAGTTCAATCGCGTGGTGCGGGCCACCGTCAAAGGCAATCTGGTGGTCGCGGTCACGCAGGGCGCGCTGGGCGGAGCGATTTTCTGGTTTCTGGACATTCCCAGTGCGTTGCTCTGGGCGGTGCTGATGGCGTTCCTTTCGCTGTTGCCAGCGGTCGGCGCGGGGATTGTCTGGGCGCCGGTGGCGGCATTTTTCCTGTTCACCGGGGCGGTCTGGCAGGGTGTGGTGCTGGGACTATTCGGGGTGTTCGTGATCGGCCTGGTGGATAACGTGCTGCGCCCGATTCTGGTGGGCAAGGACACGAAGATGCCGGACTACATGATCCTCATTTCGACTCTCGGTGGCCTGGCGATTTTCGGGCTCAATGGCTTTGTCATCGGCCCGCTGATTGCGGCGCTGTTCATGTCGAGCTGGGACATCTTCCTGGAGACCAAGCCGCGGGTTCAGCTGCCTTAGGCGCTGAGCTTGCCGGCGTGTTCCGAGGTGTAGCGTTGCGACATGGCCTGGGCCGCCGGCAGCGAGGTGAGCGGGCCGCTGACCTGTTCGCCATCGAGCACCAGATACCAGCAGGCAAGCAGCCCGGAAGCTCTGAGAGTGGCGGGAACGGCGCTGCCGATTACGGACATGATCTGAACTTGGGACATTTAAGGCATCTCCATCTTTGGCCATCAAACTATGGAGATACCTTACGAGCCCGGCGAGTTTTCCGACAATCACCGTTTTCGATAGTGGTCATTGACGCCGTTGAGGCTATCGGACCGTCTGTCGCTCAGTCGACCACCTGATCGAGCATGTGCACCACTTCTCGCTCATTGAGCAGGCCTTTGCGCACCAGATCCTGAGTCAGCAACGAGAGAAACTTGGCCGTGCGATGGCCTTCCAGCTGCTTGAGCTCTGTGAGGGTGTTGTACACCTTGCTCGAGGTGCACAGACCGACAATGTGGTGCGGGTTCTGTGTGGGCATGGGGGCGTCCTTGTTGTAAGTAACCTGTTGTTGGCGGACAGGTTCAAGCTTGCGGATCCGACATGACACCAATATGACCGTTTGCACGGGCGAAACTGTCCCGATAGCGACACCGACGAGAGGTATCCAGACCAACTCCGACGAACGGTCACCCTCGACCCACTGTAGGAGCGAGCATGCTCGCGATGGACGTCGGGACACCGCGGGGCATCAGGCACCCAGCGTTATCGTTGACGACCATCGCGAGCATGCTCGCTCCTACAGGTTCGTGGTGCATAAAAAAGCCCCGCCATTTCCGGCGGGGCCTGTTTTGTGCCTGTCAGTAGTGGCCATAAGGACGGCCATAGTAACCGCGAGGCGGGCCGTAATAGCCGCGTGGCGGCCCGTAGTAGACCGGAGCCGGGCGGTAGTAGATCGGTTGCTGCACATACACCGGCGCCGGCTGGTAATAGACCGGTGGAGGCGGAGCGTAGTAGACCGGTGGCGGTGCCGCATACACAGGCTGCGGCGCGACATAGACCGGCCGGTTGGCGTTGATGAGTGCCGAGCCGACGATGGCCGAGCCAACGATCGCGCCAAAGACCGCCGGGCCTTCCCAACCGCCACCGCCGTGTGCTTCTGCCTGCCCTGCGATAGCCAGAGCGCCGATCAGCAAGGCAACTGTGGGGATTTTACGGATCATGATAATTCCTCGGTTCTTCGACCCGGCGCTTGGCTCTGCAATAGACCCAAGGATCGTCGCGGGGATACTTCTAAGACAGCGTTTTTCTGAAAATCAGCACAGCGGCAAGGTAAATTTTGTGTAAGGTCTGTACCGGCTCGTTTACCGACGTTCAATCCGGCATTCGGCCACGGGAATATGATCGAACAGAACACGATGGGCTGGCTAATCCCGTCCATCCGAAAGTGCATTGCAAGGAGATTCACATGCAGATGAACCCTGACAGAAACACCCAGCTATGCATGTCGCTCTCCGGGCGCCCCGGCAACTTTGGCCTGCGGTTTCACAACCACCTGTATGAACAACTGGGCCTGAACTTCTACTACAAGGCCTTCAGCAGCAAGGACCTGCCGGGCGCGGTGGGAGGCATCCGTGCCCTGGGCATTCGCGGTTGCGGCGTGTCGATGCCGTTCAAGGAAGCCTGCATCGCGCTGGTTGACGAAATGGACGCCTCGGCCGCGGCAATTCAATCGATCAACACCATCGTCAATACCGACGGCCACCTCAAGGCCTACAACACCGACTACATCGCCGTCGCCCAACTGCTGGAAACCCACGCGGTGCCCAAGGACGTGACCTTCGCCCTGCGCGGCAGCGGCGGCATGGGCAAGGCCGTGGCCAGCGCCTTGCGTGACGGCGGTTACAGCAACGGCCTGATCGTGGCGCGAAACGAAGCGGCGGGGCGTGCCCTGGCGGACTCACTGGGCTACGAATGGCAGGCGGAACTGGGTGAGCGTCGGCCGCAGATGCTGGTCAACGTGACGCCTGTGGGGATGGACGGCGGACCTGAGGAAGGTCAACTGGCATTCGAGGTTGACGTCATCAAGGCTGCGGACATCATCTTCGATGTGGTGGCGATTCCCTCGGAAACGCCGATGATCGTGCGCGGCAGGGCCGAAGGCAAGAAGGTGATTACCGGGCTTGAGGTGATCGCGATTCAGGCGCTGG
Organism: Pseudomonas sp. REP124; assembly: GCF_020164475.1. Classification (GTDB taxonomy): domain Bacteria; phylum Pseudomonadota; class Gammaproteobacteria; order Pseudomonadales; family Pseudomonadaceae; genus Aquipseudomonas. The sequence goes on from NZ_JAIQWX010000022.1 coordinate 35,632, forward strand.
AGCAGTTTGTGCTGTACACCGGTGTGCGGCCGACGGATGAGCAGTTTCAGAAGGCGGTGGCGTTTGCTCGGGGGTAAATGTTCAACATAGGCGTTGACATCACTGGCCTCTTCGCGGGCAAGCCCGCTCCCACAGTGATCTGTGGTGTCCACACATAATGTGATCGACACACGGAACCTGTGGGAGCGGGCTTGCCCGCGAAGAGGCCGGTACATCCAACATCAATGCACCGGCAAATCACTTTATTCCAACCGCGCCAACCGCTCCTCCAGCGCCGCAATCCGCGCCTCCAACTCTTCAATCCGCTCCACCGAAACCCCGCCACCGCCACTGCGCTCCACCGGATTCTGCCGTGCCGCCATGATCGCCTCGGCATCCGCCGGGTCACCCATGGCATGGGTATAACGGTCTTCACGCTGCCCCGCCTGGCGCGGAATCAACACCGCCAAACCGCGGGCAATCAGGCGTTCAAGCTGGTGCACCACCTGTTCGGCATCTTCGAATTCATGCATGCGCCCGCTGCGGGTCAGCAGTTCGTTGACCGTCTGCGGCCCGCGCAAAAACATCAGACCGGTAAGGATCACCTGGGCAGGCACCAGTTCCAGTGCCTTGTCGACCTTGTGCTCCCAACGGTCGGCGCGGCTGCCCATCACCAGTTTGGCAAAGCCGCGGCCTTCGAGGGCGCGCAGGCTCTGGCCGACCTGGCCCGGGGTCAGGTTCATCACCGGTTCCCGGCTGGTTTTCTGGTTGCAGGCAATCACCAGGGCATTGAGGGTCAGTGGATAGGATTCCGGGCTGGTGGCCTGCTTTTCGATCAGAGAACCGAGGATGCGGATTTCGCTGCTGTTGAGGCGCGGTTCGTCGAATGTCGTTTCTTGTTCAGTGCTCATCACGCTGTTCCCTATGCAATCGAAGCATGCCGTCGAAGCCGCCTAGCCTAATCCTTGCGCGAGAAAAGACAAGCCGCAGCACGGGCGGGCATGGCTATAATCTCGGCCGACGTTTCCCACCTGTCACACAAGAGACCCACCATGACCATTTCCCTGTACGACGCTTCCGTTCCTGTTCTCCAGCAAATGCTCAACGCCCTGAGCGATGTGCTGAAAAAGGCCGAAGCCCACGCCACCGCGAAAAACATCGATCCGAACGCCTTCCTGCAAGCCCGCCTGTTCCCGGACATGTTCCCGCTGGTGCGTCAGGTGCAGATCGCCGTTGATTTCAGCAAAGGCATTTCCGCGCGCCTGGCCGAGATCGAACTTCCGAAGTATGACGACAGCGAAACCACCTTCGCCGAACTGCAAGCGCTGATCGCCAAGGTTCTGGCCTTCATCGGCGAGATCAAGCCGGAGCAGATCAATGGCAAGGAAGGCATCGAGATCGTGACCCGTCCGGGCACGCCGAAAGAGAAGCGCTTCACCGGTCAGTCCTACCTGCTGACCTACGGCCTGCCGCAGTTCTTCTTCCACGTCACCACCGCTTACGCGCTGCTGCGTCACAACGGTGTGGAAGTGGGCAAGCGTGATTACATGGGCGCGTTCTAAACCGTCCGGATACAAAAAAACCCGCTTAGGCGGGTTTTTTTGCTTTCTGTAGGAGCGAGCATGCTCGCGATGGTCGTCAACGATGACGCGGGCTTTCTGATTTCCCGCGGTGTTTGATAGTCCATCGCGAGCGTGCTCGCTCCTACAGGGGAGCAGGGTCAGGCCAGGCGTTCTTCGCCCAGGCAAGCTGCCGCCGTGAACAGCACGTCGGTGGAGGAGTTGAGCGCCGTTTCCGCCGAATCCTGCAACACGCCGATGATGAAGCCCACCGCCACTACCTGCATGGCAATCTCGCTCGGGATGCCGAACAGGCTGCACGCCAGCGGGATCAGCAGCAGCGAACCACCGGCCACGCCGGAAGCGCCGCAGGCACAGATCGCCGCGACCACGCTCAGCAGAATGGCAGTCGGGATGTCCACGGCGATGCCCAGGGTGTGCACGGCCGCCAGTGTCAGCACGGTGATGGTGATCGCCGCGCCGGCCATGTTGATGGTTGCGCCCAAGGGGATCGACACTGAGTAGGTGTCCTCATGCAGACCCAGGCGCTTGCTCAGTTCCAGGTTGACCGGAATGTTCGCCGCCGAACTGCGGGTGAAGAACGCGGTGATGCCGCTTTCCCGCAGGCACATCAGCACCAGCGGGAACGGGTTGCGGCGCAGTTTCCAGAACACGATCAGCGGGTTCATCACCAGCGCCACGAATACCATGCAGCCCAGCAGCACGGCCAGCAGGTGCGCGTAGCTGATCAGGGCGCCGAAACCGGAAGTGGCCAGGGTCGAGGCGACGAGGCCGAAAATCCCCAGCGGCGCGAAGCTGATCACCAACCGCACGATCACGGTCACGCCGTTGGACAGATCACCCAGCACCTCACGGGTGGTGTCACCGGCGTGGCGAATGGCGATGCCCATGCCGATCGCCCAGGCCAGAATGCCGATGAAGTTGGCGTTCATCAGGGCGCTGACCGGGTTGTCAACCACACTCAGCAGCAGGCTTTGCAGCACTTCGCCGATGCCGCCCGGCGCGGTGACGGCCAGGTTGTCGGTGGACAGCACCAGGCTCGACGGAAACATCATGCTCGCCACCACTGCGACCACGGCAGCGCCAAAGGTGCCCAGCAGATACAGGAAGAGGATCGGCCGGATATGGGTTTCCTGGCCGTGCTTGTGGTTGGCGATGGACGCCATGACCAGCACGAACACCAGGATCGGCGCGACGGCCTTCAGTGCCGAGACGAAGACTTTGCCGATGAAACCGGTGGCCTTGGCGACTTCAGGGGCGAACAGCGCCAGGGCAATCCCGGCGATCAGGCCGATGATGATCTGTGTGACCAGGCTGGTGCGTTTGAGGCGTTGCAATAGAGGAGTGGATGAAGCTGTCATAAAACGGCATCTCGGATTTATCGGGGCGGGTAACGTGACATCGAGGCTTTAAATGGCCGACGTTCAGGGGTACGTTTCGCGGGGCGCGGACTTTATCACAGCGTAGGGCCATTCCTTCAGAAGTGTGACGATCTGCCACCCGGTTTCCGGAGCCGATTTGCAGGTTCGTGCAAGCCTGATCGGACACACTCTGTTAAGCTTCGCCATCCCCATTTTCAATCTGCCAGTGGGCCTTCGGGCTAGCGCTGGTGTTGTCGTTTTCTGGAGTTGTGCATGCTGTTTCCCATCCTTCTGCTGTCGGCCGCCGGTTTTACCGTGCTGACAACGGAGTTCGTCATCGTCGGCCTGTTGCCGGCCATCGCCCGTGATCTCGACGTCAGCATCCCGCAAGCGGGGTTGCTAGTGACCCTGTTCGCCTTCACCGTCGCCGCGTTCGGGCCGTTCCTCACCGCGTTCTTCGCCCGCTTCGAGCGGCGCAAGCTGTTCATTACGATCCTGATCATGTTCGGCCTGGCCAATACCGTGGCGGCATTGGCGCCGAACATCTGGGTGATGGCCTTTGCCCGACTGGTTCCGGCCTTGGGCTTGCCGGTGTTCTGGGCATTGGCCAGCGAGACGGCGGTGGACATCGTCGGCCCTGACTTCGCCGGCCGCGCCATCGCCAAGATCGGCTTCGGCATCGTCTGCGCCACTGTATTCGGCATTCCGGTGGGCACGCTGATTTCCGATGCGTTCGGCTGGCGCAGCGCCTTCGCCATTCTGGCGGTCATCGCTTTCGCCAAGGCGCTGCTGCTGTTTGTCTACTTGCCGAAGACCAACCTGCATCAACATCAGGTCAGTTTCCGCTCGCAATTCAAGATCCTGCGCAGCCCCCTGATGGTCGGCCATGTGCTGCTGTCGATCGTGGTGTTCAGCGGCATGTTCACTGCCTACACCTATCTTGCGGACATCCTTGAGCGCCTCGCCGGCTTCGACGGCACGGTGGTCGGCTGGTGCCTGATGGGCTTCGGCGCGGTCGGGCTGATCGGCAACTCTTTGGGCGGTCGCGCCGTGGATCGGCACCCGCTGGTGGCTTCGATGATGTTCTGCGCCTTCATGATTGCCGGTCTGGTGGCGCTGGTGCCGAACATTCATTCGGCCTTCGGTCTGGCGGCGGCGATGGGCATCTGGGGCATTACCCAGGCCGCGTTGTTCCTGGTCAGCCATGTGCGTTTGATGAAGGCCGCTCCGGAAGCGCCGGCATTTGCTGCCTCGCTGAACATCGCTGGAGCCAACCTCGGCATCGGCCTGGGCGCGATGATCGGCGGTCGGGTGATCGACAGCGTCGGCCTGCAGGGCCTGGGTTTCGCTGCCGCCGCCTTGATCCTCGCATCGATCCTGCTGGCCATCGCGCTGATGACCTTCAAGCCGCGGGACGCCGTTACAGCGCTGTAAACAGCTCGCGTCGGGCACCTTCGGTAATGGCGACAATGCCGGGGTGCTTGACCTTGCGATCCACCGAAATGGCGTAGAACGACTCGCTCACCGCGTCGGTCTGGCCAATCACCTCCACGCCCATCTGGCGTTTGACCTCGTCGGCAATCACGCTGGGGCCGATGAAAATTCCGCTGCCGGATTGGCCGAAGGCCTGCATCAAGGCACTGTCATCGAACTCGCCGACAATCTGCGGCTGGATCTGCTGCTCGGCGAACCAGCGCTGCAAGCGGCTGCGCACCACGGTTTCCGCCCCGGGAATCAGCAGCGGCGCGCCGTGCAGATTGCGGGGGAAGTCCTGGCCGTAACGTGTCGCCAATTCCTTTGTGGCAAAAAAGCTGATCCCGCATTCGCCGAGTTTCTGGCTGTAGCCCTTGATGTCCAGGTGGGTCGGCATGGGGCTGTCGGAAATCACCAGGTCCAGGCGCTGGATGGCCAGGTCCGCGAGCAATCGTTCGAGCTTGTCTTCGCGGCAGGTGATGCGTAGCGGTTCGGTCAATTCCATGGTCGGCGCGATCAGGCGATAGACGATGGATTTGGGCACCACATCGGCCACGCCGACTCGAAACAGGATCTGCTGCTCGTTGGGCTGAGCCCGAAGCATCAGTTCCAGCTCGCCGCCCAGCTGAAACATTTGTTCGGCGTAGGGCAGGGTCTGGCGACCGGCTTCGGTGAGCTCCAGCTGCCGGCCGACCCGGCGGAACAGCTCGATGCCGTAGGTTTGTTCGAACAATGAAATCTGCCCGCTGATGGTCTGGGGCGTCAGGTTCAACTGCTCACAGGCGCGCACGATACTGCCGGTCTTGGCGACGACCCAGAAGTAGTGCAGTTGTCGGTAGTTCAGCATGTGGTGAATGCCCTATTTCGGATTCGTAAAAACCGAAGTATAGCCGCCAAAAATACGAATTTTCCTGAAGTGTTCATCTCCCTAGAATGCATCGCTATCAACGGGCCATCGCTGTGGCCCGTTTCGTTCTATCGAGGAAAGCATCATGAAGCTTAAAACCACGGCGCTGCTGATAACGTCTTTACTGGTTCTGGCCGGCTGTGATCAGGCCGAAAAAAGCGCTCAGCAACTGATGGGCAAGGCTGCCGAAAGTGCCAAGCAGGCCATCGACGACACCCACAAGGCCGCCGAACAGGCATTGAGCGAGGCCACTGGCGGCTTGATCAGCAAAAAAGAATCATCGGAAAAAGAATCGGAAAAAACCGAATCGTCTTCCCAGGAAATCTAAACCGTCTCACAGCGAGTCAGGACTGACCCATGGAATACCTTTTACAGTTAGCTGCAAGCCCCACCGCCTGGGTCGCCCTGGCCACCCTGGTGGTTATGGAAATCGTGCTCGGCATCGATAACCTGATTTTCATCTCGATCCTGACCAACAAACTGCCTGAGCAGCACCGGCAGAAGGCACGGCGCATCGGTATCGGCATGGCGCTGATCCTGCGTCTGGGCTTGCTTAGCACCATCGCGTTCATCGTCCAGTTGACGGCGCCGGTGATCGAGATTTTCGGTCAGGCATTCTCCTGGAAGGACATGATCCTGATCGCCGGCGGTCTGTTCCTGCTTTGGAAAGCTACCACCGAGATCCATCACAGCATGGACCCTTCGCCGGAAGATCCGACGTCGAAGACCTCGACCGTGACCCTGGGCTTTGCCGCGGCGATCGGCCAGATCCTGATGCTGGACATGGTGTTCTCCATCGACAGCATCATTACCGCTGTCGGCATGACCGAGCACTTGCCGATCATGATCATCGCGGTGGTGGTGTCGGTACTGGTGATGTTGCTGGCGGCTGATCCGCTGGCCAAGTTCATCAACGACAATCCAACCGTGGTGATGTTGGCGCTGGGCTTCTTGATCATGATCGGCATGACGCTGATCGCCGAAGGCTTCGGCGCCCACGTACCGAAAGGCTACGTCTACGCGGCGATGGCATTCTCGGCGGCGATCGAGGTGCTGAACATGATGTCCCGCCGGGCCAAGCAGAAGCGTCTGACCGCTGAAGCGTAAGCTGGGCTGAAATGAAACGGCCGCCTGCTCTCGAAAGACAGCAGGCGGCCGTTTTTTATTAAGATTGAAAGTGCAGTCAGTGGGCGGTGGCGTGACGCCTCGTGGTTTTTTCGGGCTGTACCCGTTTGGCCGGTTGAACGGGGTGATGGTGGCGACGCGCAATGCGCAGAACACCCCACAACATGGCGGCGGCAACGGCCAGCCAGCCGGAAATCAACATCACGATCGTCATTGTCAGGCTCATCGATGCCTCCTCTTTGCCCTGCGGCGGGCACACACACCTTTCAAGTGACAGTCTAGTCGCTGGGTTGTTTCAGGCTATTGACCGAAGGTCGACTGTCACCAACCAGTTTGCTCTATGCAAAGCCCTCGACTACCGGTTAAGGCTATACCGACGCCGCCGGGCGTCCTATGATCCACAGCCAAGCCGGGAAGCGGATTGCCTGGCATCTGAAGAAGAGAGTGATCATGGTGCGGGTAATTTCTCGATTTCTTTCAGCGGCGGTCATCGTCGGCTGCGTCGCCGGTCTGGCTGGTTGCGCCGGCAGCGTTTCGCCACAGATCAAGCGTTTGCCGGAGCGGGTCGAGCTCAGCGGCAGGTTCTATCGCGGTGTGGCCAATCAGAGCGGGCCGCAGGTGCTGGCGAGCATGCTGTCCCAGCAGGGCATCGTGATCACGCCGGGGTTGCTCGAGAAATCGTTGCATCTGCCGGGCGGCGAGGCTCAGTTGCAGCAGAACATTCAGAACGTTGCCCGGGAATACGGAATGGTGGTTTATCCGCTGGACAACAATTTGCCGGCACTGTTGACCCAGGTGGCGGCGGGTTTCCCGGTTATGGTGCGCTTCACTGAAGGTACGGCGTTCTGGTCCGAACCGCGTTATGCGATTCTGTCCGGGTACAACCGTCAGAAGCAGACCGTGCTGTTGCGCGCCGGTATGGAGCAGCGGCAGATGATGAGCTTCGGCTCGTTCGAGTCGGCGTTCAAGGATGCCGGCGGTTGGGCGGTACTGATTCAGTCGCCGACGCAGATTCCGGCCGAGGTCGACAAGCAGCGCTGGCTCAAGGCGGCCAACGACCTGGCGCAGGCTGGCCGGGAGCAGGCGGCGGCCCAGGCCAGGCAGGCGTTGTCCACGCACTGAGGCCGTTCGTCATTTGCCGGGCACCGTACTGCATGCAGGCCATCTGAAGGACAAGGCCCGGAATCTCCGGGCTTCGTTCACAGGAGGTGTTCATGGCATATTCCAATACCCCTTCCGGTCCACACTCATCCGAGCATTCGTCCGGCGATGAGTTGGGGTTCGATCCCGATTCCCCGGACCTCGACGACCCTCAGGTCGATCCCGTCGGACCTGCCAAGGCACCCAAAGACGTGAAGCCGGGTGACAATCCCAAGGCGCCGTCAAAACCCTATGACCCGCTGGGTGATCTGAAACCTTAGCTGCGATGGAGGTGCGTATGTCTACTGACTCGAGCTTTAACGACAAACGTCCGGAAAATGTTCCGACGACGCCTGAGGAAAGCGTCGATCCGGTGATGGATCCGGACAGTCCGCTGCGTGATCCGCTGGCCCGGCCTGCCGTGGCGCCGACGGAACATCCCAAGGGCTGGAACGATCCGAGCAAGGGGGATGGCATTCCGGATGACGATAAGATGCCGTTGCCGAATGATTGATCGAAGCAATAAAAAACCCCGACAAGTCGGGGTTTTTTATTGGCGATTACGTGGTTACTTCGAGGCCTCAACCACACCGCTCTGGCGCTGTTTGAGGTTCTTGTCCGACTTGTATTGCAGGGCAACCGAAGGCACATCGGCGCTTCTGCCGGTCTCGACCCAATTGCGCAGGCGACTGGCATCGGCAAAGTGGGTGTACTTGCCATAGGCATCGAGGATGACCATCGCCACCTTGCGATTACCCATGTACGTCACCAGCACCAGGCAGTGGCCGGCTTCGTTGGTGAAGCCGGTTTTCGTCAGCTCGATGTTCCAGTCCGGCTTGCGCACCAGGTGGTCGGTGTTACGAAAACCCAGGCTGTAGTTGGGCTTGCGGAACGACACGGTCTTTTCCTTGGTGGTGCTCAGCTCGGTCAGCAGCGGGTACTTGTGCGCGGCGACCAGCAGCTTGCTCAGGTCGCGAGCGGTCGAGACGTTGCGCGGCGACAGACCGGTCGGCTCGACGAAGTGCGTGTTGGTCATCCCCAGAGCCTTGGCCCTGGCATTCATCGCGGCGATGAACGCGGCGTAACCGCCCGGGTAGTGGTGCGCGAGACTGGCGGCTGCGCGGTTCTCGGACGACATCAAGGCAATCAGCAGCATTTCCCGGCGCGGCATTTCGCTTTTGAGCTTGACCCGGGAAAACACGCCTCTCATTTCTGGCGTGTTGCTGATGTCGATGTTGATGTACTCATCCATGTTCTGTTTGGCTTCAACCACAACCAGGCCGGTCATGAGTTTGCTGACCGAAGCGATGGGGACAACCACGTCTGGATTGCTGGCGTAGATGACTTTGTTGGTCTGCATATCCAGCAACAACGAACTGCCGGAAGCGAGCTTGAGTTTCGAGGTGTCTCGAGGTGCGGCGGTGGTTTCGCCGGCGTTGGCAAGTGGCGTGATCAAAGTCCCTGTAAGTGCAAAAACTAGGCTCAGGATGGAAAGACGGATTTTCACGCTGGCAGACTCATAAAGTGTTGATACGCCGTTATGTAACGGGCTATTTCGTAAAAGCGCGACATTCTGGAGTATGGCTGAATAACTGTCGATGGTTGTTCGAGGGTGGCGTGAAAGTCGTTGGAAACATGAAAAAAAAGTCACTTTCCGGCGGATGGTCATGACTGTTCCGCAGGCAAAAAAGAACCCCGCCGTGGCGGGGTTCCTTGTGTCGCTGATTTGCCTGTGCAGTGTGAATCAGCTGTGCAGGGCTTCGGCGGCGTACAGGGTGTTTTCCAGCAGGCAGGCGCGGGTCATCGGGCCTACGCCACCCGGCACCGGAGTGATCCAGCCGGCGCGGGGCAGGGCGGTTTCGTAGACAACGTCGCCGACCAGCTTGCCGTCATCCTGGCGGTTGATGCCGACGTCGATCACGATCGCGCCTTCCTTGATCCACTCGCCCTTGACCAGGCCAGGCTTGCCGGCGGCCACGACCACCAGGTCGGCACGACCGACGTGACCGGCCAGGTCCTTGGTGAAGCGGTGGGTCACGGTCACGGTGCAGCCAGCCAGCAGCAGTTCCATCGCCATCGGGCGGCCGACGATGTTGGAAGCGCCGACGACGACTGCGTCCATTCCGTACAGATCGGCACCGGTGCTTTCCAGCAGGGTCATGATGCCTTTGGGAGTGCATGGGCGCAGCAGCGGAATACGCTGGGCCAGGCGACCGACGTTATAAGGGTGGAAACCGTCGACGTCTTTGTCCGGACGAATGCGCTCGAGCAGTTTCGAGGCGTCCAGGTGTTCGGGGAGGGGAAGCTGCAACAGGACGCCGTCGATTGCCGGGTCGTCATTGAGGCGATCGATCAGATCGGTCAAGGCTTCTTGAGTGGTTTCGGAAGGCAGGTCGTAGGCCTGGGACAGGAAGCCGACCTCTTCACAGTCTTTACGCTTGTGCGAGACATAAACCTGAGAGGCAGGATCGCTGCCGACCAGGATCACCGCGAGGCCTGGCGTGCGCAAGCCTTGCTGGCGACGCTCGTTGACGCGTTGGGCGATCTGCTGGCGCAGGCTGGCGGCGATCGATTTGCCGTCGATAAGTTGTGCAGTCATTGCGCGTGATTAACCATCGAGAGGGGAAAAAAAGAGAGCGCATTCTCGCATGTCATGCGGTGAGGGCAAAGGCGCTTGGTCTGCAAATTCCCCTAACTCCTTTAATTAAATGAATTTTTTTTAAAAAGGATTTGACGACCTACAGGTGGCTCTATACTATTCGTCGCACTTGTCGGGCACAGCCTAGCACTGGTTAAGAAGGTCAAGCGGAATCAAGGTTCTGCAACGACTGGAAAGCATTTAGTTTGTAGTCCTTCAAGGGTACAGATTAATAAGGCGCCCGTAGCTCAGCTGGATAGAGCATCCGCCTTCTAAGCGGATGGTCGCAGGTTCGAGTCCTGCCGGGTGCGCCATTAGGCAGCATTGGCACAAGTAACGCGATATGGTGGGCGTAGCTCAGTTGGTAGAGCACGGGATTGTGACTCCCGTTGTCGTGGGTTCGATCCCCATCGTCCACCCCATATTTCGAAAGGCGCCAGATTTAACGGTCTGGCGCCTTTGTTTTAAAGCTTCAAGCCGCGGATGTGGTGGAATTGGTAGACACACTGGATTTAGGTTCCAGCGCCGCGAGGCGTAAGAGTTCGAGTCTCTTCATCCGCACCAAATAAAGCTTCATATGTGCCACTTGGCATGGTGGGGTTTAACGAAGAAGTTGTTTGGCTTCTTTGACACGCAATATGGTGGGCGTAGCTCAGTTGGTAGAGCACGGGATTGTGACTCCCGTTGTCGTGGGTTCGATCCCCATCGTCCACCCCATATTCCGAAAGGCGCCAGATTTAACAGTCTGGCGCCTTTTTTGTTTCAGTGGTTCGGCGACTGCTGGTCCGGGGTCGCAAGGGCAGGGCGTTTCGTCGTATTTATGTTTCTCGATGATGCCGCGCTGCCTGCCGACTTGCTCGCAAGTTCGGCTGTCAGGGAGATGATTGGCAACCTCTTCTATATATAGAAGGGTTGGCGCAGAGCCCTGGCATGTTTGGCTGTATTTGCCACCGGGGCGAGGTGCATCCGTGCATTCGCACCTATAAATTGCCTGCTGTGTTTTTACCCGTTTTCAGTAGGGTGACTTCTTGAGTTTGACCCACTAGAATGCATGCCCTTGATTCTGGGGTCGGAAACGGCCGGCTAACGTCTGTGCAACGAGGAATATCCATGCAAGTTTCTGTTGAAAATACTTCTGCTCTTGAGCGCCGCATGAGCATCACCGTGCCGGCTGAGCGCATCGAGACTCAGGTCAACAAGCGTCTGCAGCAGACTGCCCAAAAGGCCAAGATTGCTGGCTTCCGTCCAGGCAAAGTGCCAATGAGCGAAATCAAGCGTCGTTTCGGCGCTGAAGCTCGCCAGGAAGCTGTAGGCGACGTGATCCAGTCCTCCTTCTACGAAGCAGTGGTTGAGCAAAAGCTGAACCCGGCTGGTTCGCCATCGATCGAGCCAAAATCCCTGGAAGCAGGCAAGGACCTGGAATACGTAGCCGTATTCGAAGTGTTCCCTGAGTTCACCGTTGCCGGTTTCGACGGTATTAACGTAGAGCGCCTGAGCGCTGATGTCGAAGACGCCGATCTGGACAAGATGCTGGACATCCTGCGCAAGCAGAACACCCGTTTCGAAGTGGCCGAGCGTGCTGCCCAGAACGAAGACCAGCTGAACATCGATTTCGTTGGCAAGGTCGACGGCGAAGTATTCGCTGGCGGTTCCGCCAAGGGCACCCAGCTGGTTCTGGGTTCCGGCCGCATGATCCCTGGCTTCGAAGAAGGCCTGGTGGGCGCCAAGGCTGGTGAAGAGCGCGTTCTGAACCTGACCTTCCCAGAGGACTACCAGAACCTGGATCTGGCTGGTAAAACCGCTGAATTCACCGTTACCGTGAACAGCGTTTCCGCGCCAACCCTGCCAGAACTGAACGAAGAGTTCTTCGCTCAATTCGGCATCAAGGAAAGCGGTCTGGACGGCTTCCGCACCGAAGTTCGCAAGAACATGGAGCGCGAACTGCGTCAGGCGATCAAATCCAAGGTCAAGAATCAGGTAATGGACGGTCTGCTGGCCACCAACCCGATCGAAGTGCCAAAGGCTCTGCTGTCCAACGAAGTTGACCGTCTGCGCGTGCAGGCTGTTCAGCAGTTCGGCGGCAACATCAAGCCTGACCAACTGCCGGCCGAGCTGTTCGAAGAACAAGCCAAGCGCCGCGTTGTACTGGGTCTGATCGTGGCTGAAGTGGTCAAGCAATTCGACCTCAAGCCTGACGAAACCCGCGTTCGCGAAATGATTCAGGAAATGGCTTCCGCCTATCAAGAGCCTGAGCAAGTAGTGTCTTGGTACTACAAGAACGACCAGCAACTGAACGAAGTTCGTTCGGTTGTGCTGGAAGAGCAAGTTGTGGATACTGTTCTGCAGAAAGCTAGCGTGACCGACAAATCGGTCTCTTACGAAGAAGCGGTCAAGCCGGTAGAAGCTCCACAAGCCGACTGATTGTTCCTGCGTCAAGAAGTACACACCATAAGCCAGCATTCGTGCTGGCTTATGCGTTTTCAAGACCTAACTATTTTGGGAGTGACTGCAGAGCATGTTCCGTAATTCTTATATTCAGCAGAACTCTGATATCCAGGCCGCAGGCGGCCTGGTCCCGATGGTTGTCGAGCAATCTGCTCGTGGCGAGCGCGCCTATGACATCTACTCGCGTCTTCTCAAGGAGCGAGTGATCTTTCTGGTAGGTCCTGTAGAGGACTACATGGCCAACCTGATCTGTGCGCAATTGCTGTTCCTTGAAGCGGAAAACCCGGACAAGGACATCCATCTCTATATCAACTCCCCGGGCGGATCGGTGACTGCCGGCATGTCGATCTACGACACCATGCAGTTCATCAAGCCAAACGTGTCGACCACCTGTATCGGTCAGGCGTGCAGCATGGGTGCTTTCCTGCTGACTGCCGGTGCTCCTGGCAAGCGTTTCTGCCTGCCGAACTCCCGAGTGATGATTCACCAGCCGTTGGGCGGGTTCCAGGGTCAGGCTTCTGACATCGAAATCCACGCCAAGGAAATCCTGTTCATTCGTGAACGCCTCAACAAGCTGATGGCCCAGCACAGCGGTCGCACACTTGAAGAAATCGAGCGCGATACCAACCGCGACAACTTCATGAGTGCAGAGGCTGCGCGTGAATACGGCCTGATCGACGAAGTGATCACCCAGCGCCCAGCTTAAAATAAGCAGCTCAAAATGAGGGTGGTCGGCTTTTCCGATCATTTGCGGGCTTGAAAAAGCCCGCAATAGCCTTCATCTTGTGTTGCAAGCCTATCGGATTTGGATCGAACGAATGACTGACACCCGCAACGGCGAGGACAACGGCAAGCTGCTCTATTGCTCCTTCTGTGGCAAAAGCCAGCATGAAGTACGTAAATTGATTGCCGGCCCCTCGGTCTTTATCTGCGACGAGTGCGTCGACCTGTGCAATGACATCATCCGTGAGGAGGTGCAGGAAGCACAGGCCGAGAGCAGCGCGCATAAATTGCCTTCGCCTAAAGAAATCAGCGGCATCCTTGATCAATACGTGATTGGTCAGGAACGTGCCAAAAAGGTTCTGGCCGTAGCGGTGTACAACCACTACAAGCGTCTGAACCAGCGTGACAAAAAGGCTGACGACGTCGAACTCGGCAAGAGCAACATCTTGCTGATCGGCCCGACAGGCTCGGGTAAAACCCTGCTTGCCGAAACGCTGGCCCGCTTGCTGAACGTTCCGTTCACCATCGCCGACGCAACCACCCTCACCGAGGCCGGTTACGTGGGTGAGGACGTCGAGAACATTATTCAGAAGCTGCTGCAGAAATGTGACTACGATGTGGAAAAAGCCCAGATGGGCATCGTCTACATCGACGAGATCGACAAGATCTCGCGCAAGTCCGACAACCCGTCGATCACCCGGGACGTTTCCGGTGAAGGCGTGCAGCAGGCCCTGCTCAAGTTGATCGAAGGCACGGTCGCTTCCGTTCCGCCTCAGGGCGGTCGCAAGCATCCGCAGCAGGAATTCCTTCAGGTCGACACCCGTAACATCCTGTTCATCTGCGGTGGTGCGTTCTCGGGTCTCGAGAAGGTCATCCAGAACCGTTCCACCAAAGGTGGTATCGGCTTCAACGCAGAAGTGCGCAGCAAGGAAGAAGGCAAGAAAGTCGGTGAGTCCCTGCGTGAAGTCGAGCCTGACGATCTGGTCAAGTTCGGTCTGATCCCGGAATTCGTCGGTCGTCTGCCGGTTCTTGCCACGCTGGACGAGCTCGATGAAGCTGCGCTGATGCAGATTCTCACCGAGCCGAAAAATGCTCTGACCAAGCAGTACGCCAAGCTGTTCGAGATGGAAGGTGTGGACCTGGAATTCCGTGCAGACGCACTGAAAGCCGTCGCCAAGCGCGCGCTGGAACGCAAGACCGGTGCTCGCGGCCTGCGCTCGATTCTCGAAGGTGTGTTGCTCGACACTATGTATGAAATCCCATCGCAATCCGATGTGAGTAAAGTAGTGATCGACGAAAGCGTTATAGAAGGCAAGTCTCAGCCATTGTTCATTTACGAGAACAATGAGAAACCTGCCAAGGCCGCGCCAGACGCTTAAGCGTCACGCAGCCGGTACAAAGAAGGGGCCTTCGGGCCCCTTTTGCTTTTTTATGGGCACGAGCTTTGCGTGTGAAGGGCAGGGGCGGGCGGTCAGCCAGTTTTCTGACGTGGCCACGGGTTCAGGTCTTGATCCGACAATCTTCCAAGTCGTTTTTTTATCCGCTTGTTTTTTTCCAACCTAGCCCCCATCTTGGTTTCACGCTTAATTCCATCTGTTTCCGGCCGAAGGGCCGCCGTAGAGGCGAAATCATGAAGACAACCATCGAATTGCCTCTCCTGCCATTGCGTGATGTCGTGGTTTATCCGCACATGGTTATCCCGCTGTTCGTGGGGCGCGAGAAATCCATCGAAGCCCTCGAGGCCGCGATGACGGGCGACAAGCAGATTCTTCTGCTGGCCCAGAGAAACCCTGCCGACGATGATCCGGGTGAAGACGCACTTTATCGCGTGGGTACGATTGCCACCGTCCTGCAGCTGCTGAAGCTGCCTGATGGCACGGTCAAGGTTCTGGTCGAAGGCGAGCAGCGGGGCACCGTTGAGCGCTTCAGCGAAGTGGACGGCCATTGCCGTGCCGAAGTCTCGTTGATCGACGAAGTCGACGCGCCAGAGCGCGAGTCGGAAGTGTTCGTGCGCAGTCTGCTGTCGCAGTTCGAGCAATATGTGCAGCTGGGCAAGAAAGTCCCGGCTGAGGTTCTGTCGTCGCTCAACAGCATCGACGAGCCTGGGCGCCTGGTAGACACCATGGCCGCACACATGGCGCTGAAGATCGAACAGAAGCAGGAAATCCTCGAAATCATCGATTTGTCGGCCCGTGTCGAGCACGTGCTGGCGTTGCTGGATGCCGAAATCGATCTGCTGCAGGTCGAAAAACGCATTCGCGGTCGCGTCAAAAAGCAAATGGAGCGCAGTCAGCGCGAGTACTACCTGAATGAGCAGATGAAGGCCATTCAGAAAGAGCTCGGCGACAGCGACGAGGGTCACAACGAAGTCGAAGAGCTGAAAAAGCGTATCGACGCCGCCGGCCTGCCAAAAGATGCGCTGGCCAAGGCAACGGCGGAGCTGAACAAGCTCAAGCAAATGTCGCCGATGTCCGCCGAAGCCACCGTGGTTCGTTCCTACATCGACTGGCTGGTTCAGGTGCCGTGGAAGGCCCAGAGCAAGGTCCGCCTCGATCTGGCGCGCGCAGAAGACATTCTCGATGCCGATCACTACGGTCTGGAAGAAGTCAAAGAGCGGATCCTCGAATACCTCGCCGTGCAAAAGCGCGTGAAGAAAATTCGTGGTCCGGTGCTGTGCCTGGTAGGTCCTCCTGGGGTCGGTAAAACGTCCCTGGCGGAGTCGATCGCCCACGCCACCAACCGCAAGTTCGTGCGCATGGCCCTGGGTGGCGTGCGTGATGAGGCGGAAATCCGTGGTCATCGCCGTACCTACATCGGTTCGATGCCGGGAAGATTGATTCAAAAGATGACAAAAGTGGGCGTCCGCAACCCGCTGTTCCTGCTCGATGAAATCGACAAGATGGGCAGCGACATGCGCGGCGATCCTGCGTCTGCGTTGCTGGAAGTGCTCGATCCTGAGCAGAACCACAACTTCAACGATCACTATCTGGAAGTCGACTACGACCTGTCCGATGTGATGTTCCTCTGCACCTCGAACTCCATGAACATTCCGCCGGCGCTGCTGGACCGGATGGAAGTCATTCGTCTGCCTGGCTACACCGAAGACGAGAAGATCAACATCGCCGTCAAATACCTTTCGCCCAAGCAGATCCAGGCCAACGGCCTGAAAAAAGGCGAGCTGGAATTCGACGAGGAAGCGATCCGCGACATCATTCGCTACTACACCCGCGAGGCCGGTGTGCGTGGCCTGGAGCGCCAGATTGCCAAGGTCTGCCGCAAGGCGGTCAAGGAACATGCGCTGGAAAAACGCTTCTCGGTGAAGGTCACCGCGAACGATCTGGAACACTTCCTGGGCGTGCGCAAATTCCGCTACGGCCTGGCCGAGCAACAGGATCAGATCGGTCAGGTGACCGGTCTTGCGTGGACTCAGGTGGGTGGCGAACTGCTGACCATCGAAGCCGCTGTCGTTCCGGGCAAGGGCCAGTTGATCAAGACCGGTTCCCTGGGTGATGTGATGGTCGAATCCATCACCGCAGCCCAGACCGTGGTGCGCAGCCGCGCGAAGAGCCTGGGCATTCCCCTGGACTTCCACGAGAAGCGCGACACCCACATCCACATGCCGGAAGGGGCAACGCCGAAAGACGGCCCAAGCGCCGGTGTAGGCATGTGCACGGCGCTGGTGTCGGCATTGACCAGCATCCCTGTGCGTGCGGACGTGGCCATGACCGGTGAGATCACTTTGCGTGGTCAGGTATTGGCGATTGGCGGTCTGAAGGAAAAACTGCTCGCTGCTCACCGCGGTGGAATCAAGACCGTGATCATTCCCGAAGAGAATGTTCGCGATTTGAAGGAGATTCCTGACAATATCAAGCAGGATCTCCAGATTAAAC
Source organism: Pseudomonas sp. REP124 (assembly GCF_020164475.1). Taxonomy (GTDB): domain Bacteria; phylum Pseudomonadota; class Gammaproteobacteria; order Pseudomonadales; family Pseudomonadaceae; genus Aquipseudomonas. The sequence continues at coordinate 52,893 of NZ_JAIQWX010000022.1, forward strand.
CGGTTAAATGGATTGACGAAGTCCTGCAAATTGCGCTGCAATACGCGCCGGAGCCCTTGCCGGATGTGGCTCCGGAGATTGTCGCGAAGGATGAAAAACGCGAGTCCGATTCCAAGGAAAGAATTAGCACGCATTAATACGTATTTGGCTGGGGGGCTTGTTGACAGTTTTTTAGAGCCCTTGTTATAAAGCGGCTCTTAAGTGTCTGTAGGCCATTCAGCACTGTTTTTGCTTTCACCAAAAAAACTTAGAATCATACTCAAATAGATATAAGGGGACTTAGAGTGAACAAGTCGGAACTGATTGATGCTATCGCTGCATCCGCTGATATCCCGAAAGCTGCTGCTGGCCGTGCGCTGGACGCTGTAATCGAATCCGTCACTGGCGCTCTCAAGGCTGGCGACTCCGTTGTTCTGGTTGGTTTCGGTACTTTCTCCGTAACTGATCGTCCAGCTCGCATCGGTCGTAACCCACAGACCGGTAAGACTCTGGAAATCGCAGCAGCCAAAAAACCAGGTTTCAAAGCCGGTAAAGCACTGAAAGAAGCTGTCAACTAAGTTCGATTCAGTTTTTTGCCTGTCCGGGTCAGGGTCATGCCTGACCTGGCAGCGGAGCGGTAGTCCAGTCGGCAATTCGCCGGTCCGAGACGCCGGGGCTCACAGATTCGAGTCATCGGTCCGCTTCGCCAGTTACGAGAAGGCGCATCCTCGGATGCGCCTTTCTTCTATCCGGATTCTACCCACGCTCCACGGTTGCCTAATTTTTGAAGTTCAACCGTTTTTGGGGGACGCATGCTGCAGAACATCAGGGACAATTCACAAGGCTGGATTGCCAAGACAATTATCGGGGTCATCGTTGTACTGATGGCCCTGACCGGTTTCGACGCCATTTTTCAGGCTACGACGCACAAGAACGAGGCGGCGCAGGTCAATGGCGATGCAATCAGCCAGAACGATCTGAGCCAGGCGGTCGACATGCAACGCCGTCAGCTCATGCAGCAACTGGGCAAGGATTTCGACGCTTCCTTGCTCGACGAGAAGATGCTGCGCGAATCGGCGCTCAAGGGCCTGATCGATCGCAAACTGCTGCTGCAAGGCGCAGAAGGCTCCAAATTCGCTTTCTCCGAAGCGGCCCTGGACCAGGTCATCCTGCAAACGCCTGAATTTCAGGTGGATGGCAAGTTCAGTCCCGAGCGTTTCGACCAGGTGATTCGTCAGCTGGGCTACAGCCGTATGCAATTCCGCCAGATGCTGGCCCAGGAAATGCTGATCGGCCAACTGCGCGCCGGTCTGGCTGGTAGCGGTTTCGTCACCGATGCACAGGTTCTGGCCTTCGCCCGTCTGGAAAAACAGACCCGCGATTTCGCTTCCCTGACCATCAAGGCTGACCCGGCAGCGGTCAAGCTGACCGACGACGAAGTCAAAGCCTACTACGACGAACACGCCAAGGAATTCATGACCCCGGATCAGGTGGTCATCGATTACCTGGAGTTGAAGAAGGCTTCCTTCTTCGATCAGGTCAGCGTCAAGGACGAAGACCTGCAAGCGGCGTATCAGAAGGAAATTGCGAACCTGTCCGAGCAACGCCGGGCTGCGCACATTCTGATCGAAGTCAACGACAAGACCACCGAGGCGCAAGCCAAGGCGAAGATCGAAGACATCCAGGCCCGTCTAGCCAAGGGCGAGACATTCGAGGCTCTGGCCAAGGAATTCTCCCAGGATCCGGGTTCGGCGAACAACGGCGGCGACCTCGGTTACGCAGGTCCTGGTGTCTATGACCCGGCGTTCGAAAAAGCCCTGTACTCGCTGGCCAAGGACCAGGTTTCCGAGCCGGTTCGCACCGACTTCGGTTTCCACCTGATCAAGCTGCTGGGCGTCGAGGCACCTGAAGTGCCGACCTTCGCCAGCCTGCAAGGCAAGCTGACCCGCGAACTGAAAACCCAGCAGGTTGAACAGCGTTTCGTCGAAGCGACCAAGCAATTGGAAGACGCCTCCTTCGAAGCCTCCGATCTGGCTCAGCCGGCGCAAGACCTGAAGCTGACCGTTCACACCTCCAAGCCGTTCGGTCGTGACGGCGGTGAAGGCATTACCGCCAACCGTGCCGTGATCACCGCGGCGTTCAGCCCGGAAGTGCTGGATGAGGGTGCCAACAGCACCGCCATCGAGCTGGATCCGGAAACCGTTGTGGTACTGCGCGCCAAGGAGCACCTCAAGCCTGCGCAACTGCCGCTGGAAGAGGTTGCCGGTCCGATTCGCGCCCAACTGGCCAAGGAGCACGCCAGTGCTGCCGCTAAGGCCAAGGCTGACGAGCTGATCGCCAGCCTGCGCGATGGCAAGACCGCGCTGAACGCTGCGATCGATGGCCAGAACTGGAAGGTCACCGAAGCTGCGAACCGCGCTCAGGAAGGGATCGACCCAACCGTGCTGCAGGCGCTGTTCCGCATGCCGAAGCCGACTGCCAAGGACAAGCCGATCTTCACCAGCGTGACCTTGCCTGATGGCAGCCTGATGATCGTTCGTCTGAACGGTGTCAACGACGCCGCCACGCCGACTGAAGAAGAGAAGGCTCAATACCGTCGCTTCCTCGCTTCGCGTGTTGGCCAGCAGGACTTCGCCGCTTACCGCAAACAGCTGGAAAGCGAAGCGGACATCAAGCGCTACTGATGTCTGTTTGAAATCTCGCGTTACACAAGAACCCCGGCCATACAGCCGGGGTTTTTTGTTCCCGAGCGCCCGACGGACGTGGGGGATTAATGCCAAATAACGGAGTCAACACTCCTGTAACTGTTTTAAGACACAATCGGTGCGACGCTAAGCATCGATCTGTTGCACAATACGCCCCGAACCGTTTTCAGCAGGATGTTCAATGTTTAAATCATTTCCCATGCGTGTTGCCGGGTTGGCGCTGGTGCTGGCCGCTGCCGCCGGTTGCTCGTCCAAGAAAACCGCGATCTACGAGCATGAGAACTTCGACGATTCCGGGACCTTCTCCCGCAATTATCCTGTTACCGATGCACAGAGCTGTGAGGCTGCTCGCCGGGCGTTGCTGAGCCAGGGCTACATCATCACCAGCAGCGATCCAAAGCTGGTCAGCGGGCACAAGAGCTTCCAGCAGACCGGCGAAACCCACATGGAAATCAGTTTCAGTGTGGTCTGTGCCGAAGACGGCAGCGCCGGGCATCACGCCACGGTGTTTGCCAACGCCCTTCAGGACCAGTACGCACTGAAGAAAACCAACAACTCCGCAAGCCTGGGCGTAGGCGTGCTGGGTTCGGTCTCGATGCCGATCGGTTCGTCGGATGATTCGATGGTCAAGGTCGCGAGCGAAACGGTCTCGTCGTCCAAGTTCTACGAGCGTTTCTTTGCGCTGGTGGAAGTGTTCCTGCCCAAGGAAGTCAAAGAAGCGGCGCATATTCCCGATAAGCCGAAAGCCGATCTGGGCATGCCGGAGCCGCAAGCAGCGCCTGCTCCTGCGTCCCTGGCCCCGGAAACCAAAGCAGAACCTGCCGCCGCAGCACAAGCGCCGGCTGCGCCTGCCGAAGCCATGCCGACCGCGTCTGAGCCGGTAGCGCCACCGCCTGAAGCCGCCCCGATTACCGCGACCCCGCCAACCGAGCCGGCGCCCGCGACGGAAGTCATCACGCCGCCAGCCAATCCCACGGATATTCCGCCTCCATCCGAGCCAATCCAGGCCATGCCCATCACGGGACAGTGATGGCAGAACGGGACCGATCGAACCCACGACGGTCCCGCACAGCCGGGAAAGTTTGACCCGCATCAAACACTTCGCAATCCCGCATTTTGTTACGAAAATAACCTTCGATAAATTTCTGACTGCCTGCTACGTTTTAAACAGTAGCGACGAAGTGTCGTGCCCGCGTCATTTTTGTTTCATGTGGGCACTTTATGCTCAAAGCGTCGGTCAACTATTCGGACTATTTAAACGAGCGGTGGGGGATTCAAAATGGACGACTATCAAGAAGAACTGCTCGAATATCAGGCATTCGAACTGGACCCGTTGGAACCAGCTGAAGACGCTACCGAGCTGTAGGGTCACAGCTTCAAACTGCTCTTCTGCGACTACGGCGAAACTCGCCCGGCGTCTGATCCATCCAGCGCTTGAACGCGCGTTGAAAGGCTTCGGCTGAGGCAAACCCCAGCAGGTAGGCTATTTCACCGAACGCCAATTCCGTATCGCGAATGTAGGTCATGGCCAGGTCGCGACGGGTGTCATTGAGGATCGCGCGAAACTGCGTGCCTTCTTCGGCCAGCTTGCGACGAAGTGTCCAGACGGGCAGCTTCAGGCGAGCCGCCACTTCTTCCAGGTCGGGTTCCCGGCCACCATTGAGCAACGGCCCCAGCATCTGAGTGATTCGCTCACGCAGGCTGCGGGTGCGCGTCAGTTGCTCCAGTTCCCGTTCACAGAGTTGCAGCAAGTGGCGCCAGGTACTCGGACAATGCTCGCTGTTGCGCTGCGCGAGGCTGGCCAGGCTCAGACGCAGTTGATTGTGTTCGGCGCCGAACTGGATCGGGCAATCGCCCAGCACTTCATAGGCGGCATGGTAATCGGGGCGTTCGAATTCGATGTCGATGCGCTCGGCGCGGAGCGGAGCAGGGCTCAGGCTGGACAGATGATGCAGCCAGCCGGCGATGATCGAATCCACCACAAAACGGTTGTAGCTGTTGTACGGGCTGATGGAGTAGAAGCGCAGCCAGGCGCCCTGGGCGTCTTCGTGAAAGCTCGATTGCCCGCGATAGTTGGAGCCATACAGCGCCTCGAAGCGGATCAGGCAGCGCGCCGCCTCGCGTACCGTCGGTGCCTGGGCGGCAGTGACGCCAGCGAGACCAAGCTGGCTCAGGCGACCGAGTTGGCCCATGCGCAAGCCGAGCGCCGGGTCGTCTGTCAGCTGGATGGCGCTGTGGCCCAGGCGCATGTAGCGCGGGATCGACAGTCGAGCCCCGGCTTCAGCCAGGCGGGCGGCATCCAGGCCGTATTGTTCCAGCAGCGGTTGCGGGTCGAGATCATGGCTGCGCACGGCGTCAGCCAGGCTGTGCACGAAGCCCACCGAAAGATCGCCGAGACGCACCTGCAACGGTTTCATGGCCTACAGCCAGAGGTTCAGCAGGCGCGCGCCACGCACGTTGCCGTCGGCGAAGTGCTGGCCGTTGCTGGTGAGGAAGCTTTGTCCGGCGCTGGACTGGTCCCAGAACTGCCCGCGCAGAAACACGCTCATGCCGGCGACGGCCTTGCTGGACGGGGCCTGGCTTGTCAGTGTCAGGCGATGCCAGGCCTGGCCTTCGCTGAGTTCCCCGGCCTTGAGGCTGACGGAGGCGGGCGCCTGTGAACCCTTGTAAACGCGCCACGGTTGATCCCAGATTCCACGCCCGGTGACGAACGCTGGCACCGCGACGATGCGAGCTTGCTGCTCATCGAGCTTGCGGTAGTTGTCCGGGTACCAGCTGTCGTTGCCGATCAGCACTCCCAGGCGACCGGCCGGGGTGTCGACGACGTTGAGGGTGTGCTCGCCATTGGCCTTGATCGCGTCCTGCTGTTCGAAAACCGGGTGCATCTGCCGCTGGGGTTGGCCGATCGGCACGCCGTCGCGACTGAACACGACACTGCTGTTGTACAGCGCGCCACGGCCGATTTTCAGGGTGCCGTCGATGACACTGGGCTCGGGCAACACGATGGAGCCTGCCACCAGCGTCACGCGAAATTCTTTCGCCAGACCGCCGAACAAGGCTTGGTATTCCTTGGCCATGCCCTTGGCTTTCATGCGCAGGTGCGCGTCATCCAGGCGGCTGCCGCCCTCGGCGCTGATCAGTGCGCGCACGAACTTCAACGGATTGCTCACCGCCAGCCAGTTCATGGCTTCCTCGAGGGTGGTGGCCTGGTACAGCTCATCCTTTTCGCCACTGACCATCAGCCAGGTGCCGACGTGCTCGGGCAGCACCACGATGGTTTTCTCGTTGAGCAGACCCTGTTCCCGGGCCTTTTGCAGATAGGCCGCCAGCTTGCGATGCAGGCGTTCGGGGCTTTGATAGTCGGTGGGGAACAGTTCGGGCTGGATGCCCAGCAGATTGCCACGGTCGGCAGGGGTACCCTGGTCGATCGCCAGGTCGATTCGCAGGTCGGAAAGATAATGCCCCGCGGGACGGTCTGCGGCCCACATGGCGTAGGTCGTGAGGGCGGCGATCAACGCCATGGAGAACGTCAGGTACAGAAATTTGCGCATGGGAAAGCAGTCAGCGGCCTTGTGCAGGGTTCGATGCCTAGGGTATGGCTCATGCCGGTAGTTGCCAAGGCCTGCTGCGCATTTTAATCAATAACTTGTGAGTTACGGTCATTGAGACGGCCTTCGAGTACTCATAGTCTGTAACACATGACAGAGGGGCGCCGTAGAGCGCCCCCACTTTTCCGTGATCGATCGTTGTGGAGCCTACCGATGACCGCCGCTCATTACCCGCACCTGCTGGCCCCGCTGGACCTGGGTTTCACCACATTGCGCAACCGCACCCTGATGGGCTCGATGCACACCGGCCTTGAAGAAAAACCCGGTGGTTTCGAACGTATGGCCGCTTATTTCGCCGAGCGTGCCCGTGGCGGTGTCGGCCTGATGGTTACCGGCGGTATCGGCCCGAACGATGAGGGCGGCGTGTACTCCGGCGCCGCCAAGCTGACCACCGAGGAAGAAGCGCTCAAGCACCAGATCGTGACCCGCGCGGTGCATGAGGCGGGCGGCAAGATCTGCATGCAGATCCTCCACGCCGGCCGTTATGCCTACAGCCCCAAGCAGGTCGCGCCGAGCGCCATTCAGGCGCCGATCAACCCGTTCAAGCCCAAGGAGCTGGACGAGGAAGGCATCGAGAAGCAGATCCGCGACTTCGTCACCTGCTCGACCCTGGCACAACAGGCCGAGTACGACGGTGTGGAAATCATGGGCTCGGAGGGTTATTTCATTAACCAGTTCCTCGCCGCCCACACCAACCACCGTACCGACCGCTGGGGCGGCAGCTACGAAAACCGCATGCGCCTGCCGGTGGAAATCGTGCGCCGGGTTCGCGAAGCGGTAGGCCCGAACTTCATCATCATCTTCCGCCTGTCGATGCTCGATCTGGTGGAAGGCGGCAGCACCTGGGAAGAAATCGTGCAACTGGCCAAGGCCATCGAGCAGGCCGGGGCGACCATCATCAACACCGGTATCGGCTGGCACGAAGCGCGAATTCCGACCATCGCCACCAAGGTGCCACGCGCCGCGTTCAGCAAGGTCACGGCCAAGCTGCGTGGCGAGGTGAAAATCCCGCTGATCACCACCAACCGCATCAACACCCCGGAAGTGGCCGAGCAGATCCTGGCCGAAGGCGATGCCGACATGGTGTCCATGGCGCGGCCGTTCCTCGCCGACTCGGACTTTGTGAACAAGGCGGCCGAAGGTCGTGCCGACGAAATCAACACCTGCATCGGTTGCAACCAGGCGTGCCTGGACCACACCTTCGGCGGCAAGCTGACCAGCTGCCTGGTGAACCCGCGGGCCTGTCATGAAACCGAGCTCAATTACCTGCCGGTGCAGCAACTGAAGAAAATCGCCGTGGTCGGTGCCGGCCCTGCGGGTCTGGCTGCTGCGACGGTGGCTGCAGAGCGAGGTCATCAGGTGACGCTGTTCGATTCGGCGAGCCAGATCGGTGGCCAGTTCAACGTCGCCAAACGCGTGCCGGGCAAGGAAGAGTTCTACGAAACCCTGCGTTATTTCGGCCGCAAGTTGCAGACCACCAACGTCGAGCTGTGCCTGAATACTCGTGTGGATGTGCAGAAGCTGGTTGAGGGAGGCTATGACGAAATCATCCTCGCGACCGGTATTGCGCCGCGTGTGCCGGCGATTCCCGGTGTCGAGCATGCCAAGGTGCTGAGCTACCTGGACGTGCTGCTCGAGCGCAAGCCGGTGGGCAAGCGCGTGGCGGTGATCGGCGCGGGCGGCATCGGTTTCGACGTCTCCGAATTCCTCGTTCACCAGGGCCAGGCCACCAGCCTGAACCGTGATGAGTTCTGGAAGGAGTGGGGCATCGATACGCATCTGGAAGCGCGCGGCGGTGTCGCCGGGATCAAGGCGGCGCCCCATGCTCCGGCCCGTGAAGTGTTCCTGCTGCAACGCAAGAAATCCAAGGTCGGCGATGGCCTGGGCAAGACCACCGGCTGGATTCACCGCACGGGCCTGAAGAACAAGCAGGTGCAGATGCTCAACAGCGTCGAGTACGTGAAGATCGATGACGACGGCCTGCACATCCGCATCGGCGAAGCGGGCGAGCCGCAGGTGCTGCCGGTGGACAACATCGTGATCTGCGCCGGGCAGGATCCGCTGCGCGAGTTGCAAGAAGGCCTGACGGCGGCAGGGCAGAACGTACACCTGATCGGCGGCGCGGACGTGGCGGCGGAGCTGGATGCCAAGCGGGCGATCAACCAGGGATCGCGGTTGGCGGCTGAGTTGTAATCCGCAGGTCCAGCGTGCCGATGGCCTTCGCGGGCAAGCCTCGCTC
>NZ_JAIQWX010000220.1 GCF_020164475.1 Pseudomonas sp. REP124
GGGCAAGCCCCCTCGCCACAGGTATTTCGGTTGGGGTCAGCGGCTCTGGCGTTGTTGTAACAACAGGTTGCTGAAACCTGCACCCGCCAGTTGTTTCTGCGCCGTGGTCAGCTGCTCACGGTTGCTGAACGGCCCGACCAACACCCGATACCAGGTCTCGTCCTTGACCGTGCCGGATTCCACCGCCACCGCCTGGCCGAGCAGGATGATCTGCGCACGGACCTTGTCGGCGTCGGTTTCCTTGCGGAACGAACCGGCCTGCAGGAAGAACTTGGTCACCGGCGCGGCCTTGGCGACAGGCGGTGCTGGCGGCGGGGTGATGCCGGCCAGGGCAGCCTGAGCGCGAGCCGTATCGATCTTCGCCGCTTCGGCCGGGGTCACAGGCGTGGTCGGAACGGCCGGTACCTGTGGCGTCGGCAGGGTTTTCTCCGGCACCGCATCCGGCGGCACGATCACCTCCGATTCCGGCAGCAGCGTATAGAAGTCGTACTTCGGCTTCACCGGCTGCGTCGGGCTCGGTGGGGTCTTGTTGGCCTCGGCGATCTTGGTGGCTTTCTGTTGCTGCTCGACCTTCTCGCGCTTGACCGTGTCGCTGCCCTTGCCCGGCTCCAGTTTCATCAGGAATACGATGAAAGCACCGACCGTCAGGCCGATGGCCATCCACAGCCAACCCGGTATCGGTTGCTTCGCTGGAGCTTGGTAACGGCTGGCGCCACGTTTGGGTGCGGGTTTTTTCTTGGCAGCCAACTTACATGCGCTCCAGAGTTTCCAGACCCAGCAGCTCCAGGCCTTGCTTGAGGGTACGGCCGGTCAGCGCGGCGAGGCGCAGGCGGCTCTGCATTTGTTCCGGGGTCTCGGCGGCGAGGATCGGGCAGTTCTCGTAGAAGCTGGAGAACAGGCCCGCAACGTCGTACAGGTAAGTGCAGAGAATGTGCGGCGTGCCTTTCTCGGACACGTTGTTCAGCACTTCGCCGAACTGCGCCAGTTTCGCTGCCAGTTCCAGTTCGTGCGCAGCTTCCAGGACGATCTGGCCTTCGACTTCGCTGAAATCCTTGCCCAGCTTGCGGAACACACCGGCCACGCGGGTGTAGGCGTACAGCAGGTACGGCGCGGTGTTGCCTTCGAAGTTCAGCATCAGGTCGAAGTTGAAGCTGTAGTCGCTGGTGCGGTGCTTGGACAGGTCGGCGTATTTCACCGCGCCGATGCCCACCACCTTGGCGATGTTGCGCAGGTCGGCTTCGGCCAGTTCCGGATTCTTCTCTTTCACCAGGGTGTAAGCGCGTTCCTGGGCTTCGGTCAGCAGGTCGATCAGCTTCACGGTGCCGCCGTCACGGGTCTTGAACGGACGGCCATCGGCGCCGTTCATGGTGCCGAAGCCCATGTGTTCCATTTCCATCGGATGGGTCACGAAGCCGGCTTTGCGGGCCACGGCGAAAACTTGCTGGAAGTGCAGGGCTTGGCGCTGGTCGACGAAGTACAGGGCGCGATCGGCCTTGAGCTTGCCACTGCGGTAGCGCACGGCGGCGAGGTCGGTGGTGGCGTAGAGGTAGCCGCCGTCGGCCTTGACGATGATCACCGGCAGCGGATCGCCGTCGGCGTTCTTGAACTCGTCGAGGAATACGCACTGGGCGCCGTTGCTTTCCACCAGCATCCCGGCGGCCTTGAGGTCGTTGACCACGTTGATCAGGTCGTCGTTGTAGGCACTTTCGCCCATCACGTCGGCCATGGTCAGTTTGACGTTCAGCAGTTCGTAGATTTTCTGGCAGTGGGACAGCGAGATGTCCTTGAACTTGGTCCACAGCGCCAGGCAGTCGGCGTCGCCAGCTTGCAGCTTGACCACCAGGCCGCGAGCGCGGTCGGCGAATTCTTCGGATTCGTCGAAACGCTGTTTGGCCGCGCGGTAGAAGTTCTCCAGGTCCGACAGCTCGTCGCTGGTGATCGGGTTTTCCTGCAGATAGGCCATCAGCATGCCGAACTGGGTGCCCCAGTCGCCAACGTGGTTCTGACGGATAACTTCGTCGCCGAGGAATTCGAGAACGCGGGCCACGCCGTCGCCGATGATGGTCGAGCGCAAGTGGCCGACGTGCATCTCTTTGGCCAGGTTCGGCGCGGACAGGTCAACCACGGTGCGCTGGGCTGGGCCTGCCTTGCGCACGCCGACATTTGCATCGGCCAGCGCGGCGTCCAGGCGCGAAGCCAGGGCCTGAGTGTTCTGGAAGAAGTTGAGGAAGCCCGGGCCGGCGATCTCGGCCTTGGAGACGTTTTCGTCAGCCGGCAGGGCGGCGATGATCTTTTCCGCCAGATCGCGCGGCTTCATGCCGGCCGGTTTGGCCAGCATCATGGCGATGTTGCTGGCGAAGTCGCCGTTCTTCTTGTCGCGCGAGTTTTCCACCTGGATCGCCGGCGACAGGCCTTCAGGCAACACACCTTCGTTGACGAGTTGGGTGATGGCTTGTTGGATCAGCTGGCGAATGGTGTCTTTCATGGTCTTCTCTTTCGACCGCAGGCGCGGCGGCGCATCGTGCGCTGGTGGAAAAACTGGGCATTATCCGTGGCGAAGCCGGGCTTGCCAACCTTAGCAGGCAGGTTGTGGATGTGTGGCGAAAAATAGCCCGCCATCGCGAGCAAGCCCGCTCCCACAATGGAGCGGCGTGCACAAATACTCTGTGGGAGCGAGCCTGCTCGCGATGACTACCGCAAAATCAATACAAATCGACCGGATCGACATCCAGCGACCAACGCACCGCCCGCCCGCTCGGCATCTGCTCCAGCACCAGCAACCAGTTGGCCAGCAACCGGTGCAACGGCGCCCGAGCCGTGGCCTGCAGCAGCAACTGCGCACGGAACCGCCCGGCCCGACGCTCCATCGGAGCCGGCACCGGTCCCAGCAGTTCGATGCCGGTCAAATTCTGCTCAACCAGCAACCGCTCAGCCTCGCTGCACGCCTCATCCAGAAAGCCTTCCGCCTGACCCGGCTTGTGCGCTTCGGCCCTCAGCAATGCCAAGTGCGCAAACGGCGGCAACCCCGCCGCGCGGCGCTCGCTCAGGGCCTGCTCGGCAAAGGCGAAGTAACCCTGTTCGGTCAATTGCACCAACAAAGGATGGTCCGCCAGGTGCGTCTGGATGATCACCCGGCCCGGTTCCTCCGCCCGGCCGGCACGCCCGGCGACCTGGACGATCAGTTGCGCCATGCGCTCGCTGGCGCGGAAGTCGCCGGAAAACAGGCCGCCGTCGGCATCGAGAATCGACACCAGGGTGACCCGCGGAAAATGGTGCCCTTTGGCGAGCATCTGCGTGCCCACCAGAATGCACGGCTGGCCTTTCTGGATGGTCGCGAACAGCTGATTCATCGCGTCCTTGCGCGATGTGCTGTCGCGGTCGACCCGCAATACCGGGTAGTCCGGGAACAGGATCGCTAAACGCTCTTCCGCCCGCTCGGTGCCGGCGCCAACAGGGCGCAAGTCGACTTTGTTGCATTTCGGGCACTGACGCGGCGTGCGTTCGACGTAGCCGCAATGGTGACAGCGCAGCTCGCCATAACGCTGGTGCACGGTCATGCGCGCATCGCAGCGCTGGCATTCGGACATCCAGCCGCAGTCGTGGCAAAGCAGCGTAGGGGCGAAGCCGCGACGATTGAGGAACACCAGCACTTGCTGGCCTGCGGCGAGGGTCTGACCGATCGCCTGTTGCATCGGTCCCGAGATGCCGCTGTCGAGCGGGCGGCTTTTCACGTCCAGGCGCAGGAAGCGTGGCTGTTTGGCGCCGCCGGCTCGTTCGTTCAGCCGCAGCAGACCGTAGCGACCGGTATAAGCGTTGTGCAAGCTTTCCAGCGAAGGCGTTGCCGAACCCAGGACAATCGGAATGTTTTCCTGCCGGGCGCGCACCAGCGCCAGATCCCGGGCGTGATAGCGCAGGCCTTCCTGCTGTTTATAAGAGCCGTCGTGCTCTTCGTCGATAATGATCAGCCCGGGATTTTTCATCGGCGTGAACAGCGCCGAACGGGTGCCGATAATGATGTCGGCTTCGCCGTCCCGGGCCGCGAGCCAGGCGTCGAGCCGTTCACGGTCGTTGACCGCCGAGTGAAGCAGCGCAATGCGCGCATTGAAGCGTTGCTCGAAACGCGCCAGGGTCTGTGGACCGAGGTTGATCTCCGGGATCAGCACCAGCGCCTGCTTGCCGGCCTCGAGGGTCTGGCGGATCAGCTGCAAATAGACTTCGGTCTTGCCGCTGCCGGTGACGCCGGCCAGCAGGAACGCGTGATAACTGTCGAACCCGGCGCGAATCGCTTCGCAGGCGGCGCTCTGTTCGGCGTTGAGCGGCAGCTCCGGCTGGGCCAGCCAGTGTTCGTGGCGGGCGCCGGGCGCGTGGCGACGGATTTCCACCTGCACCAGATCCTTGGCCAGCAGCAGATCGAGGCTGTCCTTGCTCAGCATCAGTTTGCTCAGCAACTGATGGGCAACGCCGTGCGGGTGCTGCGCCAGTGTCGCCAGGGCTTCGCGCTGGCGTGGTGCGCGGGCGATGCGCGGATCATCGAGGCTGGCGCCGGGGGCGACGGACCAGAAACGTTCCTGGCGCGCTTCGGCCAACTCGCCCTGACGCAGCAACACCGGCAGCGCCCAGCTCAGGGTGTCGCCGAGGCTGTGCTGATAATACTGGGCGGTCCACAGGCACAGCTTGAACAACGCGGGCGGCAGCGGCGGCGTGGCGTCGAGCAGCGCGATGGCAGGTTTTAGTTTTTCCGCCGGGACTTCGCTGGTCTCGGCCACTTCCACCAGAATCCCGATCATCTCGCGCCGACCGAACGGCACCCGCAGGCGCATGCCGGGCTGCAATTGCGCGCGCAGGATCCCGGCCGGTGCGCGGTAGTCGAACAGGCGGCGCAGCGGCGAGGGAAGGGCAAGGCGCAGAATGGCGTCGGGCACGCGGGATCTCGTTAAACAGGTGAGTAGGTGGGCGCGACCTGGACCTGTGGGAGCGGGCTTGCCCGCGATGACGGACTATCAGGCAACATCACTGTCGAGGCTGCTGGCCTCATCGCGGGCAAGCCCGCTCCCACAGGGGAATGGGTGCACTTTGGGCCGGGAGCCTAGCAGACGGTCGGTAGAAGCGACAGCTTGCGCGATTGGGATTGTCTGGTAGAATCCGCGGCCTAATTACGTGCGGTATTCAACAATAGTGTTGGGTGGCGGCACGCTAGCCTGAGGAAAACACCATGAAAGCTGATATCCATCCAGAATACCCAGCAGTTGCTGTTACCTGCAGCTGCGGCAACAAGTTCGAAACTCGTTCGACCTTCGGCAAAGCCCTGGCGATCGACGTTTGCAACGAATGCCACCCGTTCTACACCGGTAAGCAGAAGACTCTGGACACCGGTGGTCGCGTTCAGAAGTTCGCCGACCGTTTCGGTGCTTTCGGCGCGAAAAAGGCCTAAGGCCAATCAACTTGGGAAGCCGCTTCGGTTTTTCCATGCTGATGAAAAAGGCGTCCCTTGCGGGCGCCTTTTTTGTGTCCGCGATTTGGCTCTCCGCTGCCCAGGCCCTCTGCCCGGCGCCAAGCGGTCTGACATCGGTCGAGGTGCAGCGCGTGGTGGATGGCGACACCCTGCGCCTGCAGGATGGTCGCAGCGTACGCATGATCGGCCTGAACACGCCTGAGCTGGGCAAGAAAGGCCGCTCCGACGAGCCGTTCGCCATGGCCGCGCGCAAACGTCTCGAAGCCCTGGTGGCGGCAAGCGACGGACGGGTTGCTCTGCTGCCCGGCAAAGAAAGCAAAGACCGCTACGGCCGGACCCTGGCCCATGCCTACGGTGCCGACGGCGCCAATCTCGAAGCGCAAATGCTCGCCGAGGGCCTGGGTTTTCTCGTGGCCGTCCCGCCGAACGTCGACTTGGTCGCCTGTCAGCAAGCCGCCGAGCGCAGTGCGCGTCAGGCAGGGCTTGGCGTGTGGCGCCAGTCGCCTGTACTGAAAGCGGATCAGATCGACCGCGCCGGGTTTGCTGTGATTAGCGGGCGTGTGAGCAAGGTTCAGCGCAATCGTGGCGGGATTTGGCTCGAATTGCAGGACTCGGTTGTGTTGCGCGTTGCACCCAATTTGCTCGGTCGCTTCGATGCGAGTTCGCTACAAAAGCTCGAAGGCAGGCAAATCGAGGCGCGGGGCTGGGTTCTGGACCGTTCGCGCCGTGGCGGACTCAAGGAAGGTCAGGCGCGCTGGATGTTGCCGCTGACTGATCCGGCGATGCTTGAAGTGACGCAGCGATAAAAAATTGTAGACATTTTTTCCGTCGATTGTGAACAGTCTATCCCTTGTGTTCCGCGGCTCTTGGCCAAAAGTAGTAGGACAGGGCGGTTGACAGGGGTGACCGGTCAGTCTTGTGGGGATTTTGCGAGGCGCGTATCCTCGCTGACCAGTCTGTCCAACAGTAAAAGCGGAATGCCCATATGTCTGATTTGAAAACTGCCGCTCTCGAGTATCACGCCAATCCTCGTCCAGGAAAGCTGAGCGTCGAGCTCACCAAGCCTACCGCTACCGCCCGCGACCTGTCGCTGGCCTACAGCCCCGGCGTAGCCGAACCAGTACGCGAAATCGGTCGCGACCCTGAGCTGGCCTACAAGTACACCGGCAAGGGCAACCTGGTTGCAGTCATTTCCGATGGCACCGCGATTCTCGGCCTGGGTAACCTGGGCCCATTGGCTTCCAAGCCAGTGATGGAAGGCAAGGGCGTGCTGTTCAAGCGCTTCGCCGGCATCGACGTTTTCGACATCGAAGTCGACTCCGAAAGCCCGCAAGCCTTCATCGACACCGTCAAGCGTATCTCCATCACCTTCGGTGGCATCAACCTGGAAGACATCAAGGCACCAGAGTGCTTTGAGATCGAGCGCGCTCTGATCGAACAGTGCGACATTCCGGTATTCCACGATGACCAGCACGGCACCGCGATCGTTACCGCCGCCGGCATGATCAACGCCCTGGAAATCGCTGGCAAAACCCTGCCTGAAGCCAAGATCGTCTGCCTGGGTGCCGGTGCTGCCGCCATCTCCTGCATGAAGTTGCTGGTGAGCATGGGCGCCAACATCGAAAACATCTACATGATCGACCGTACCGGTGTGATCCACTCCGGCCGTGACGATCTGAACCAGTACAAGGCTGTCTTCGCTCACGCGACCGACAAGCGCACCCTGGCCGATGCCCTGCAAGGCGCTGACGTGTTCGTGGGTCTGTCCGGCCCGAACCTGCTGAGCCCTGAAGGCCTGCTGTCGATGGCGGCCAACCCGATCGTGTTCGCGTGCTCGAACCCTGATCCGGAAATCTCCCCTGAGCTGGCGCACGCTACCCGCAGCGACGTGATCATGGCCACCGGCCGTTCGGACTACCCGAACCAGGTCAACAACGTACTGGGCTTCCCGTTCATCTTCCGCGGTGCCCTGGACGTTCGCGCCAAGCGCATCAACGAAGAAATGAAAGTGGCTGCGGCCAACGCCCTGCGCGAACTGGCCAAGCTGCCGGTACCTCAGGAAGTGTGCGACGCCTACGGCGGCATCAAGCTGGAATTCGGTCGTGAGTACATCATTCCGAAGCCAATGGACGCCCGCCTGATCACCCTGATCTCCGACGCCGTGGCCAAGGCCGCGATCGAGACCGGTGTGGCGACTCTGCCGTATCCGAAGCACTACCCGCTGAAAAGCGTGGATGATGTGTTCAACGGTTAATTCGTTGTAGCGCTTCAACCAAAAAGCCCTGGCTCGTGAGAGTCGGGGCTTTTTTGTGCCTGATGGATTTGTA
>NZ_JAIQWX010000221.1 GCF_020164475.1 Pseudomonas sp. REP124
GATGCCCTGTAGGAGCGAGGCTTGCCCGCGAAGGCCATCTGTCAGTCGATGCGATTCAGATCGTTATGGCGCGTCTCTTTCAGGCACAGCACGGCAATCAGGCTCAACACCGCCGCCCCCGACACATACCCGCCGACATAACCCAAGCCACCCATCGCCACCAGCTTCTGGGCAAAGAACGGTGCCGCCGAGGCGCCGACGATCCCGCCCAGGTTGTAGGCCGCCGAGGCGCCGGTGTAGCGCACGTGCGTAGGAAACAGCTCCGGCAGCAGCGCACCCATCGGCGCGAAGGTCACGCCCATCAGGAACAATTCAATGCACAGGAACAGCGCCACGCCCCAGGTCGAACCCTGGGTCAGCAGCGGCTCCATCAGGAAACCGGACAGAATCGCCAGCACACCACCGACGATCAGCACCGGCTTGCGGCCCAGCTTGTCGCTCGCCCAGGCCGACAACGGCGTGGCCGCCGCCATGAACAGCACGGCAAAGCACAGCAGGCCGAGGAAGGTTTCGCGGCTGTAACCCAGGGTCGCCACACCATAACTGAGGGAAAACACCGTGGAGATATAAAACAGCGCGTAACACACCACCATCGCCCCGGCACCCAGCAGCACCGGCAGCCAGTACTGGCTGAACAGCTCGACCAGCGGGATCTTCACCCGCTCTTCACGGGCCATGGCATTGGCGAACACCGGCGTCTCGTGCAGCTTGAGGCGCACGTACAGGCCGACCATCACCAATGCGGCGCTGAGCAGGAACGGAATCCGCCAGCCCCAGGAGCGGAACTGTTCGTCGTCCAGCACCATCGCTAACGTCAAAAACAGTCCGTTGGCTGCCAGGAAACCGATGGAAGGGCCGAGCTGCGGGAACATGCCAAACCAGGCGCGTTTGTCCTTGGGGGCGTTTTCGGTGGCGAGCAACGCCGCGCCACCCCATTCACCGCCCAGCCCGAGGCCCTGACCGAAACGCAGCACACAGAGCAGGATCGGAGCCCAGGCGCCGATGCTGTCGTAACCCGGCAGCACGCCGATCAGCGTGGTACACACGCCCATCAACAGAAGAGAAGCTACCAGCGTGGATTTGCGCCCGATGCGATCACCGAAGTGACCGAACAGCGCCGAACCGAGGGGGCGGGCAAGGAAGGCGATGCCAAACGTCAGGAAGGCCGAAAGCATCTGGGCCGTGCCGGAGGTCTGCGGAAAGAACACCGGCCCGATCACCAGCGCGGCGGCGGTGGCATAAACGTAGAAATCGTAGAACTCGATGGCGGTGCCGATGAAGCTCGCCGTGGCGACACGGGTGGCGGAGTTCGTCGGTGCAGGCGCGGAATCGCTGTAAGTCGTGCTGGTTGTCATGCGGTAATCCCTGACAGTCATGTGCTCCGGTGGAGCGAATTATTATGGTCGAACACCCAGGGATGTGGGCTTGCAGCGGAGTGCGGGTAGCACGGTACAGAGGGGGCTTGGGTAAGCGGATCGATTATAGGAAGGAGGCTAACGATTCAACAAGGACAAAAAAGATCGCATTTCCCGCCAAGCCCCTGACGGGCAGTACGCAATATCTGCAGCCCACAAAAATCCACTGTGGGAGCGGGCTTGCCCGCGAAGAGGCCGGCACATCCAGCATCGATGTCGCCTGATGCACCGCCTTCGCGGGCAAGCCCGCTCCCACAGGTTTTGTGGATACCGCTGATTTTGTGTAGGAGCTGTCGAGTGAAACGAGGCTGCGATCTTTTGATCTTTTACCGGACAGGAACCATCGCAGGCGTCGCCGTGGTCTGCCAGATCAACACCCGCGTCACGCGATTGTCTTCGGTCTGCAGGATTTCCAGGCGATAACGGCCGATCTTCAGGCATACCGCGCTCTCGGGAATGGTTTCCAGCGCCTCGGTCACCAGGCCGTTCAGGGTTTTCGGGCCATCGCTGGGCAGGTGCCAGCCCAGGCTCTTGTTCAGCTCGCGGATGGTCGCGGCGCCATCGATCACCAGGCGGCCGTCGGCCTGTGGATGGATGTGCGGGTTGTCCATGTTCTGCTGGCTTTCGAACTCGCCGACGATCTCTTCGAGAATGTCTTCCAGGGTCACGATGCCCAGCACTTCGCCGTACTCGTCGACCACCATGCCCAGGCGGCGCTGCTGCTTGTGAAAGTTCAGCAGTTGCAGTTGCAGCGGAGTGCTTTCCGGCACGAAGTAGGGCTCGCGGCTGGCGGCCAGCAGATCGTCGACCGTCAGGCTGCCGTCGGCCAGCAGGTGACCGATCTGCCGGGTATTGAGCACCGCTTCGACCTGATTGATGTCGCTGTGGAACACCGGCAGGCGCGTGCGATTGTTGTCGCGCAACTGCTCGATGATTTCATCGATCGGATCGTCGAGGTTGATCCCGTCGACTTCACTGCGCGGCACCAGAATGTCGTTGACCGTGATGTTGTCCAGCGCATGAATGCCGGGCAGCGAATGCGGGCGGCAGACGGCGGGTTCGTGATCGTCATGCTGCTCCACCGGTGGCTCGTCTTCGCTTTGCTGCACCACCTTGGCTTTGCGCACGAACGGACGCAGCAGCAGTTGGCTGATGGCGTTGAGCAGCCAAGCGGCCGGATACAGGATCTTCAGCGGAATCGGCAGCAGTTGGTTGCCCAGAGCCAGGATCGCATCCGGATGGCGAGTGGCGAGGGTGCGCGGCAGATAGTCGGTAAACACCAGCAAGGCGGCGCCTGCACCAAGGCACGCGGCCCATGGACCGTTTTCCGCCCAGGTGAAGACCGCCAGCAGGGTGCAGATCACCACTACCAGCGTGCGGCACAGGGTGTTGCAGAAGATCAGGCTGTTGAGCGGGAAGTTCAGCCTGGCCAGCGGCTTGTCGCTGGAGCGCGACGCGGTGCGCTTGGCCAGCAGATGCTGGTGAGCGGATTCGATGGCCGAAAACAGCGCCGACCAGAGAATCAGCAGGGCTACAACTGCGAACATCGGCCCTAAGGGCAAGTCATCCATTAATGCCGCCCGTCAGATGTGCAGGATGTATTCACGGACCAGCTTGCTGCCGAAATAGGCCAGCATCAGCAGGCAGAAACCGGCGAGGGTCCAGCGAATGGCCTTGTGTCCGCGCCAACCGAGACGGTTGCGACCCCACAGCAGCACACTGAAGACCACCCAGGCCAGACACGCCAGCAGGGTCTTGTGCACCAGATGCTGGGCGAACAGGTTTTCGACGAACAGCCAGCCGGAAATCAGCGACATCGACAACAGCGACCAGCCGGCCCAGAGGAAGCCGAACAACAGGCTTTCCATGGTTTGCAGCGGCGGGAAGTTCTTGATCAGCCCGGACGGGTGCTTGTGCTTGAGCTGATGGTCCTGGACCAGCAGCAGCAAAGCCTGGAACACCGCGATGGTGAACATGCCGTAGGCCAGGATCGACAGCAGGATGTGGGCGAGGATGCCTGGTTCCTCGTCGATCACCTGCACGGTTCCGGCGGGCGCGAACTGCGCCAGCAGCACCGTCAGCGCCCCGAGCGGGAACAGCAACACCAGCAGGTTTTCCACCGGGATCCGCGAGCAGGCGATAAGCGTCAGGGCGATGACGGCTGCGGCGATCAGGCTGGCGGCGCTGAAAAAGTCCAGACCCAGACCAACCGGCGTCAACAAGTGGGCGACGAGGCTGACGCTGTGGGCCAGCACGGCGAGCACGCCGAGGATGACCAGCAGGCGTTTGTTCGCCTTGGCGCAGGTGGCCAGGCGGGTGCCTTGATAGAGAGTCGCAGCGGCATATAGACAGGCGGCGGCGAGGGTGCTGAGCAAACTGGGTGACAAGGGGAGCATAAGTCCTGTTAGGCAAGCCCGAAAGTCGCTGAGTTTGGCATAGAACCCCCACGGCACGAAAGACCAGTCAAGCTGACGGCGGGTGTGCGCCAGACGCAGTCTTCGCTATAATCCGCGACCTGCCCACGCCGCAGGCTCGCCGAGAACCCGTTTGGTCCGGTCCGGGCCGCCATTATCCCGGTCTACACAGGGCCTGAAAGGATCGCGCAATGTTTGAAAACTTAACCGACCGCCTCTCGCAGACGCTGCGCCATGTCACCGGCAAGGCGAAGCTGACCGAAGACAACATCAAAGACACCCTGCGCGAAGTGCGCATGGCGTTGCTCGAGGCCGACGTCGCCCTGCCGGTGGTCAAGGACTTCGTCAACTCGGTCAAGGAGCGTGCGGTCGGCACCGAAGTGTCCCGCAGCCTGACCCCGGGCCAGGCCTTCGTGAAGATCGTCCAGGCCGAACTCGAAAGCCTGATGGGCGCGGCCAACGAAGACTTGAACCTGAGCGCCGTCCCGCCCGCCGTGATTCTGATGGCCGGTTTGCAGGGTGCTGGTAAAACCACCACCGCCGGCAAGCTCGCGCGCTTCCTTAAAGAGCGCAAGAAGAAGTCGGTCATGGTCGTGTCCGCCGACGTTTACCGTCCGGCAGCGATCAAGCAGCTCGAAACCCTGGCCACCGACATCGGCGTGACGTTCTTCCCGTCTGACCTGAGCCAGAAGCCGGTCGACATCGCCCAGGCTGCTATTAAGGAAGCAAAACTCAAATTCATCGACGTGGTGATCGTCGACACCGCCGGTCGCCTGCACATCGATGAAGAGATGATGGGCGAGATCAAGGCCCTGCACGCCGCGATCAACCCGGTCGAAACCCTGTTCGTGGTCGACGCCATGACCGGCCAGGACGCCGCCAACACGGCCAAGGCCTTCGGCGACGCACTGCCGCTGACCGGTGTGATCCTGACCAAGGTCGACGGTGACGCCCGTGGCGGTGCCGCACTGTCGGTCCGCGCCATCACCGGCAAGCCGATCAAGTTCATCGGTATGGGCGAGAAGAGCGAAGCGCTCGATCCGTTCCACCCTGAGCGTATCGCCTCGCGCATCCTCGGCATGGGCGACGTGCTCAGCCTGATCGAACAGGCCGAAGCGACCCTCGACAAGGACAAGGCCGACAAGCTGGCCAAGAAGCTGAAGAAGGGCAAGGGCTTCGACCTCGAAGACTTCCGCGACCAGCTGCAACAGATGAAGAACATGGGCGGCCTCGGCGGCCTCATGGACAAACTGCCCAACATGGGCGGCGTGAACCTGGCGCAGATGGGCAATGCCCAGAATGCGGCGGAGAAACAGTTCAAGCAGATGGAAGCCATCATCAACTCCATGACCCCGGCCGAGCGCCGCGACCCCGAGCTGATCAGCGGTTCGCGCAAGCGTCGTATCGCCATGGGTTCCGGCACCCAGGTGCAGGACATCGGTCGCTTGATCAAGCAGCACAAGCAGATGCAGAAGATGATGAAGAAATTCTCCGCCAAGGGCGGTATGGCCAAGATGATGCGCGGCATGGGCGGAATGTTGCCTGGCGGCGGCATGCCGAAAATGTAAAGAATTCGCGCCGGCACCCCTGCCGGCGCTGATCCACAGAAATGTGGGACAAACGGTAAACCCGCACTTGGCGGGAGCCGACAGGCCGTTTTCAATGACGGCTCTATAGCAAATCTGCATGGCGGCTGATAGGCCGCCGGAAAAAGTCATTTGCAAAAGTCCGGATATTCCTTAGAATATGCGGCCTTTCGGGCACCCATGCCCGCTGTGCCTTTAGATTTGCAGCACCGACTACAGGAACGATGTTCACATGCTAACAATCCGTCTTGCCCTTGGCGGCTCCAAAAAGCGCCCGTTTTACCACCTGACCGTAACCGACAGCCGCAACCCGCGCGACGGTTCCCACAAAGAACAGATTGGCTACTTCAATCCTGTTGCCCGTGGTCAGGAAGTCCGTCTGTCCGTGAACCAAGAGCGCGTAGCCTACTGGCTGAGCGTTGGTGCACAGCCTTCTGAGCGTGTTGCTCAGTTGCTGAAGGACGCTGCTAAGGCCGCGGCCTGAGCAATATGAACGCGACGCCAACTGTTGCTGATGATCTGATCGTTATCGGCAAGATTTACTCTGTTCACGGCGTTCGCGGCGAAGTGAAGGTGTATTCCTTTACTGATCCGATCAAAAACCTGCTGGACTACAAAACCTGGACGCTCAAGCGCGACGGCAATGTGAAGCAGGTAGAGCTGGTCAGCGGACGCGGGAATGAAAAATTCCTGGTCGCAAAGCTCAAGGGTCTCGATGATCGTGAAGAAGCTCGTCTTCTGGCCGGTTATGAGATCTGCGTGCCGCGCAACCTGTTCCCTGAACTGACCGACGGCGAGTACTACTGGTACCAGCTGGAAGGTCTCAAGGTCATCGACACCCTCGGACAACTGTTCGGGAAGATCGATCACCTGCTGGAGACCGGCTCGAACGATGTAATGGTGGTCAAGCCTTGCGCTGGCAGCCTGGATGATCGCGAACGCCTGTTGCCCTATACCGAGCAATGCGTGTTGGCCGTCGACCTGGCAGCAGGCGAGATGAAGGTGGACTGGGACGCGGATTTCTAAGCGTGGCTAATTTGCGCGTAGAAGTGATCAGTCTGTTTCCCGAGATGTTCTCCGCCATCAGCGAGTACGGCATCACCAGTCGGGCGGTGAAACAGGGGCTGTTGCAGCTCACCTGTTGGAACCCGCGAGACTACACGACGGATCGACATCACACTGTGGATGATCGCCCATTTGGCGGTGGTCCGGGCATGGTGATGAAGATCAAGCCCCTGGAAGACGCGTTGGTTCAGGCCAAGGCAGCCGCCGGGGAGGGAGCGAAGGTGATTTACCTGTCCCCCCAAGGCCGTCAGCTGAATCAGTCGGCGGTACGCGATCTGGCGAATCTGGATGCATTGATCCTGATTGCCGGTCGTTATGAAGGCATTGACGAGCGCTTTATTGAGGCTCATGTCGATGAAGAGTGGTCGATTGGCGACTATGTACTGTCTGGCGGCGAGCTGCCGGCGATGGTCCTGATCGATGCGGTTACACGACTGCTGCCCGGAGCTTTAGGGCATGCGGACTCCGCCGAGGAAGATTCCTTTACGGATGGTCTGCTCGATTGCCCGCACTACACCCGACCTGAGGTGTATGCGGATCAGCGTGTTCCCGACGTGTTGCTAAGTGGCAATCACGCGCACATCCGGCGTTGGCGTTTACAGCAGTCCCTTGGTCGGACCTATGAACGACGCGTCGATCTTCTGGAAAGCCGCTCGCTTTCTGGAGAAGAGAAGAAGCTGCTCGAGGAATATCTCCGCGAGCGGGACGATAGTTAACAACGTATCGATGGTAGATCAGACGATTTACCTTAGGAGCACAGCATGACTAACAAAATCATCCTTGCACTCGAAGCAGAGCAGATGACCAAAGAGATCCCAGCCTTTGCCCCGGGCGACACCATTGTCGTTCAGGTGAAAGTGAAGGAAGGCGATCGTTCCCGTCTGCAAGCGTTCGAAGGCGTTGTAATCGCCAAGCGTAACCGCGGCGTGAACAGTGCATTCACCGTTCGTAAAATCTCCAACGGTGTTGGCGTAGAGCGTACTTTCCAGACCTACAGCCCGCAGATCGACAGCATGGCTGTCAAGCGTCGCGGTGACGTACGTAAAGCCAAGCTGTACTACCTGCGCGACCTGTCGGGTAAAGCAGCTCGCATCAAGGAAAAACTGGCTTAAGTCCAGCTTCCGATGCAGAAAAAAGCAGCCTACGGGCTGCTTTTTTGTTGTCCGCGATTTATCCACAACCCCCTGTAGGAGCGAGGCTTGCCCGCGAAGGCGTCATTCGCACCAA
>NZ_JAIQWX010000222.1 GCF_020164475.1 Pseudomonas sp. REP124
GCCTTCGCGAGCAAGCCCGCTCCCACAGGTTTTGCGCACGGCCAAAAAATCTGTGGGAGCGAGCCTGCTCGCGATGGTCGTCAACGATGACGCGGGCTGCCTGATGCCCCGCGGTGGCCTGGCCTCCATCGCGAGCGTGCTCGCTCCTACAGGTACAGCGGATTCAATCCAGATCACTGGCCTGATGCCGTTCAGGCACCTGGCTTTCCTCATCGCCCCAGGTCCGGTTGACCCGCTGGCCACGCACCACCGCAGGCCGCTTGGCGATGTCTTCGGCCCAACGTTGCACATGCTTGTATTCGTGAGCCGAGAGAAACTCAGCCGCCGAGTACACCTTGTCCCGCACCAACTGCCCATACCATGGCCACACCGCAATATCGGCGATGCTGTATTCCTCACCAGCCAGATAGGCACTTTCCGCAAGCCGGCGATCAAGAACATCCAGCTGACGCTTGGCCTCCATGGTGAAGCGGTTGATCGGGTACTCATACTTCTCCGGCGCGTAGGCATAGAAATGCCCGAAACCACCCCCCAGATACGGCGCCGAGCCCATCTGCCAGAACAGCCAGTTCAAGGTCTCGGTACGCCCTGCCGGATCCTTGGGCAGGAAGGCGCCGAATTTTTCCGCCAGGTACAACAGAATCGAACCTGACTCGAACACCCGGATCGGCGGCTCTGCGCTGCGGTCCAGCAAGGCGGGGATTTTCGAATTCGGATTGATCTCGACAAAGCCACTGGAGAACTGATCACCTTCGCCGATGCGGATCAGCCAGGCGTCATACTCGGCGCCGGTATGCCCCAGCGCCAGCAGTTCCTCGAGCATGATGGTGATCTTCACGCCATTGGGCGTCGCCAGCGAGTACAGCTGCAAAGGCTGCTTGCCCACCGGCAGGGTCTTGTCATGGGTCGGGCCGGCAACCGGGCGGTTGATGTTGGCGAACTGACCGCCGGACGGGGCTTCGTGTTTCCAGACCTTGGGCGGAACGTAGGACTTTTTGCTCACGCATGGACCTCCTGGTGATGTGCTTTGAGCGCGCAAGGTCAGGCCGGTACGACGTCGCTGCCTTCGACCAGCAGCATCCGGTACTGCGCACCCTTGAAGCGATGTTCGCGCGCTTGCTCATAGGCCGGACTGTTGTACCACGCCCGAGCGGCGTTCATGTCGGGAAAACGCAGAATTGCCACACCTTCGGCCGATGGACCTTCGAGCACTTCGAGCTGGCCGTAGAAGGCGACCCGGGTGATGTCGTGGCCGGTACGGGCGGCGGGGGCCTTTTGCGCGTATTGCTGCATCTGCGTTTCGTCGGTGGTGGTTTCGCGGATGAAAATAACATAGGCGGACATGATGAATTCCTCGATAGAGTGTTCGGCTGCGTGACGATCACGCGATCCTGTAGGAGCGAGCACGCTCGCGATGGTCGTTAACGGTGACGCTGGGCAGCTGACACCCAGCGGTGGTCTCGGGTCCATCGCGAGCAAGCTCGCTCCTACAGGGGGACGGCGGGGTTTCTGGGGTCAGAGGCCCAGGGCTTCAACCAGCGCTTTGGCCAGCGGCCCACCGGATGCCGGGTTCTGGCCGGTGATCAGGCGACCGTCGACCACCACTTTCTCCTGCCACACCGCTGCCGATGAATACTCGGCACCCTCGGCGCGCAGCGCGTCTTCCAGATTGAACGGCACATCCGCCTGGGCGTAACCCGCTTCCTCCTCATTGGAGAATGAGGTCAGCTTGCGGCCCTGAACCAGCGGCGTACCGTCTTCCAGCTTGACCCCAAGCAACGCTGCCGGACCGTGGCACACCGCGGCAACGATCTTGCCGCCATTCCACGCACGTTCAACGGCATGCTTCACATCAGGATCGGTCGCGATATCGACCATCGGGCCAAGGCCGCCGGGGAAGAAGATCGCGTCGTAATCCAGCACATCCACTTCCGACAACCGACGGCTGTTGGCCATGCGGCGGATCGCGGCGCTGTTGCGGAATGCCAATTGCGCGGGATCGCTTTCGTCATAGCCGTCTTCCGGCGGGGTGCCGCCCAGCGGCGAGGCGTATTCGACCGCCACGCCGGCTTCGGCGAACACCTCGTAAGGGTGGGCGACCTCGGGAAAGAAGTACCCGGTTGGGCGGTTGTTCGGGCCGATTTGGGCGGTGTTGGTGAGGATGAACAGAACGTGTTTGATGCTCATGGCTAAAGCTCCGACAGGGTTAAAAATTCAGGTTTCAAATTCAGGCGACGGCTGCCGCATTGATCAGCGGGGCAGGGCGACGGCGTATGAGGGTCAGCCCGAAAAACACCAAACCAGTCAGGGTCATGGCAAAGCCCGCCCAGCCAGCGGACAGCAGGCCGTAACCCGCATCGATCGAGGCGCTGCCGCCCCAGGCGCCGATGGCATTGCCCAGGTTGCACGCGGCCAGCAGCATGGCGCCCATCAGCGAAGGTGCTTGCGGGGCCAGTTTGGTCAGGCGCACTTGCAGGGTCGGCAGGGACGCCATCAGGCCGGCACCGAGGACGAACAGGGCAGGGAACAGCACCCAGGGGTTTTGCCCGGCCGTGGCGATGATCGCCAGCATCGCCAGCGCCACACCGAAGCCCAGCACGATGCCACGCATCGGATAACGGTCGGCCATCGGCCCACCGACGCTGTTGCCCGCCGTCATGCCCAGACCGAAGATCGCCAGGGCCACCGGGATCATGGCCGGGGCCAGGAGTGCAGCATCGGTGATGATCGGGCCGATGAAGGTGTAGACCGCGAACAGGCTGGCAATGCCGGCGGTCGCCACCGCCATCACCCCCCACACGCTGCCGGTGCGCAGGGCCGACAGTTCCTGAATGATCGGCGTACCGTTCAACGCTTCGCTGCGTGGCAGCCACTGAAAGATCGCCAGCAACGCCAGACCGGAAAGCGCCGCCACCGCCAGATAGGTTTCACGCCAGCCCAGGTGTTGGCCGAGAAAAGTCGCCAGCGGCGAGCCGATGATGGTCGCGATGGTCAGCCCGGTCATGACGATGGCGAATGCCTTGCCTTCCTGTCCGGGGCCCATGATGTACGAGGCCACCATCGCGCCGGCGCCGAAGTAGGCACCCTGAGGCAGGCCACTGAGGAAACGCGCGGCCATCAGCAGGTTCAGGTCGGTCGCGATGGCGGACAGCACATTGCCGACTACAAACAGCGCCATCAAGGCCAGCAGCAGCGTGCGTCGATTGAGCCGGGCCGCCGCCAGGGTCACCGCCGGTGCGCCGATCACCACGCCCAGGGCGTAAGCGGTGATCGCGTTGGTGGCCTGGGGTACGTCGATGCCGAGGCTGGCGGAAAACAGCTGGATGATGCCCATGCTGGCAAATTCCGAAGTACCGATGCAGAAGCTGCCCAAGGCCAGGGCAAACAGCGCAAGGGCGCGAGTCAGCTTGTTCGCAGATGGCGTGTTCGTCATGTGAATCACCTTGATTTGAGTTGAGCCGCTTCGATTTGGCTACCGGTTCCGGCAGCCCCTTCTGGATGGGCCCAACTATGATTCAGGGTGAGATATTCAAGAAGTTTGTTTGCTTGATGTTAGATATTCATATGGCATTATGTCTGGTCAATCCCGCGATCCAGACGGTGGCAATCCATGCGCTACGATCTCAACCTGTTGCCGGTGTTCATTGCGCTGATGGAAGAGCGCAGCGTCACTCGCGCCGCCCTGCGTCTGGGCATCACCCAGCCGGCGCTGTCGAACGCGCTCAACCGGCTGCGCGACACGCTGCAGGACCCGCTGTTCATCCGCGAGCGCTATGGCATCAAGCCGACCCAGTTCGCCGAAGAGATCGCCCCGGTGATCGTCGAAAGCCTGACCCGGCTCGACGAGGTGCTCATCGGCCGGCAGCATTTCGATCCGGCAACCGCGACCCGTCAGCTCAACATCGCCGTGAACACCTACGTTGAAGTCGTGCTGGTGCCCGGGATCGTCGCCCGGCTGCGCCAATTGGCGCCGGGGATCAAAATGTCGCTGTCGCCCTATGGCAATGACCTGGCGGAAACCGGGGCGATTTCCGGCACCACGGACATGGTGCTCGGTCGCATCGTCGAACCGCCCGACAACCTGATCGTCCAGCACTTGATGGATGACAGCCTGGCCTGCGTGGTGCGGGCCGACCATCCGGACATCGGCGACAGCCTGTCGCGCGAACAATACGAGTCGCTGCGCCACGTCAACATTCAGCCACCGGGACGCCTCAGGGCAGGGCTGTTCCAGGCCCTCGACCGCCAGGGGCTGCGGCGCGAGCTGGCGATCTCGGTGACGCATTTTCTCGCGGTGCCGGAGATCATCGCGGTCACCGATTACTGCGCGACCCTGCCGCGGCAGATCTGCAAACAGATCGCCAAGGACTCGCGCCTGAAGGTGGTGGAGGCGCCGGTGGATCTGGGCACTTTCCCGGTGCAGATCGCCTGGCACGTGCGTTATCGCAACGACCCGGCGCACAAGTGGTTTCGCCAGTTGCTAGTGGAGACCGCCGCCGGGTTGTCCGCGGCAACCTGATGTTCATTCGCCAGAGGCAAACATCGGCAGGCGTTGCAGCATCCAGTTGAGCAGTTCCTGGGCGGGGGCGGTCAGTGCTCGACCGGACTTCACCAGCACTTTCGCCTCGACCCCGAGAAACAGCGGATGGTCCACCAACACCGCCGACAAGCTGCCCTGGGCAATCTCCCGATAGGCCGCGTATTCCCCCAGCAACGAAGCGAAGTCCCCGGACGCCACCAGGCGCTTGAGGGCCGCCAGCGAGTTGCTGACCAGCGCCGGGCGGATCTCGATCTTCTCGGCGTACTCGAGCATCTTGATCGCGTGGCCGATGCCGAAGCTGGTGGGTGTCAGCACCAGTTGGCAGGCCAGGACATCTTCCACGGAGGCAACGCCACCCCGGACGGCCAGCGGGTGATCCGGTCGCACCAGCAGCATCACCGGCTGCGAAGAGGTGGCGCAGAAATCGATGTGCGCGTGCGGCGGTGGATTGTAGGCCAGGCCGATGTGCGCGCGGTTTTCCGCCACTTCGCTGAGCACATCGTCCACCGGCAGGATGTCCAGGGTCACGTCGAGCTTGGGGTACTGCTTGCAGAACGGTGCCAGCACGTTGTCGACCAGGGCATCGACATAACCCTCGCTGATTACCACCCGCACATGGCCTTGCTGCAGGCCCTTGATCGCTTGCAACTGGTCTTCGAGCCGTTCCTGGTGCGACCGATACCCGCGCCAGAACTCCAGCAGATGCGCCGCCGCTTCGGTCGGCTGCACACCCCGGGCCTGACGCTCGAACAGCTGCGCGCCCAGTTCTTCCTCCAGCAGCTTGATCTGCCGGGTGATCACCGAAGGCGAGGTGTTGATGCTGTCCGCCGCGCCACGGATCGAGCCGTGGACCAGCACTTCATGGAAATACCGCAGCCGTTGCTGGTTGATCTCGCGCATATCGTCTTCCCTCACGTTCGAGTGTTGCTCATGGAGCAACGATACGCGAACTTAGTTGCTCTTGCTGGTCTGAAGGTGCCGGCGCAACATCCCTCCCACGACCTCTGTGAACAAGAATAATTGGAGACGCGCATGACCACCTTCACTCCCGAGGCAAGAACAGACGCCCTGGCGGGCCTGTACCGCAAGCTCAACTGGCGCCTGCTGCCGCTGTTGTTCATCTGCTATGTCTTCGCCTATCTGGACCGGATCAATGTCGGTTTCGCCAAGTTGCAGATGCAGAGTGACCTGGGCCTGTCCGACGCCGCCTATGGCGCGGGCGCCGGGATCTTCTTCCTCGGCTACGTGCTGTTCGAATTGCCCAGCAACCTGATGCTGCCCAAGGTCGGCGCGCGTAAGACCTTCAGCCGCATCCTGGTGTTATGGGGCATCACCTCGGCCTGCATGCTGTTCGTGCGCGACGTGCCGACCTTCTACGTGATGCGTTTTCTGCTGGGAGTGTTCGAGGCCGGGTTTGCGCCGGGCATGATCTATTACCTGTCCTGCTGGTACGGCCCGACGCGGATGGCCCGGGCCATCGCCATCGTGTTCATCGCCGGGCCCATCGGCGGCATCGTCGGCGCGCCGCTCTCGGCCTGGCTGATGACCACGCTGGCCGGTGTCGGCGGCATGGCGGGTTGGCAATGGATGTTCCTGATCGAGGGCCTGCCGTGCGTGTTCCTCGGCGTCCTCACTTACTTCGTACTGGCCAACAGACCGACGGACGCCCGCTGGCTGAGCACTGAAGAGAAGCAACTGCTGGTCTCGGAACTCGGTACAGCGGCAGGGCACTCGCATTCCTTCAAGGCGGTGCTGCGCGACCCGAAAACCTATGTGTTGGCATCGGCGTATTTCTGCATCATCTTTTCGATCTACGCCATGAGCTTCTGGCTGCCGGCGATTCTCAAGGACCAGGGCGTCAATGACACGCAACAGTTGGGCTGGTTTGCCGCGATTCCCTACATCGGCGCCGCCATCGGCATGTACTTCATCGGCCGCCGCTCCGACCGCCTGGGCGAACGCCGCCTGCACTGCGCGGTACCGGCCGGGATTGGCGCCTTGATGATGCTGATGTTCCCCTTCGCCGCCGGGCACGTGTTGCCGTCGCTGGCCCTGCTGTCGGTGGCCACCGCCGCGATGTTCATGGCCTACACCGTGTTCTGGACCATGCCCTCGGAACACATCAAGGGCGAAGCGGCCGCCGGCGGTATTGCCTTCATCAACACCATCGGCCTGTCCGGCGGGTTCTGGGGGCCGGCGGTGATCGGCTGGGCGAAAACCGCCACCGGCACCATGAACCTGGGCGTCGTCGCTGTCGGCTGTGCCGCGCTGTGTGCGACCCTGATCGTCTTGCTCAACAAATCTTCATCGACTCAAACGCCGGTGGCTGAATTCAGCGCCGGTTGAAACCAACATCCTGTTCCGCTAGGAACCCTGAAAAGAGAGCACTGCCATGCTGCTATACATGTCCACCTGGGCCGAAATCGAACAGTTCCTCCAGCGCAGCCGCACCATCGTGATTCCCATCGGCTCGAACGAACAACACGGCCCGACCGGCCTTTTGGGCACCGACTGGATGTGCCCGGAAATCATCGCCCGCCAGGCGCAGAAGGATGCCGACATCCTGATCGCGCCGACCTTCAACATCGGCATGGCGCAACACCATCTGGGCTTCCCGGGCACCATTTCCCTGCGTCCTTCGACCTTCATGGCGGCGATTGGCGACTGGGTGCGCTCGCTGGCGGCCCACGGTTTCGAAAAGATCCTGTTCCTCAATGGCCACGGCGGTAACGTGGCGTCGATCGAAGCGGCGTTCTCGGAAATCTACGCCGAAGCCAGCTTCGCCAAGCGTCCTGCGGGCTTTGCCTTGAAGCTGTGCAACTGGTGGGACCTGGAAGGGGTGAACGAACTGGCCAAACAGCAGTTCCCAACCGGCCACGGCGTGCATGCGACCCCGTCGGAAATCGCCGTTACCCAGTGGGCCTATCCGGATTCGATCAAGACCGCCGACTATTCGCCCCAAATCGCCAACTGGGGCCCGATCCGCGAAGCCGCCGACTTCCGCGCCCGTCATCCGGACGGCCGCATGGGTTCGGACCCGGCGTTGGCTACACCGGAAAAAGGGCGTGAACTGGTGATGCTGGCGGCGCAGGGGTTGGTGCAGGAGGTGGCGGCGTTTAGCCGGGAGGCCAAGTAATCCCGACTTCTGTAGGA
>NZ_JAIQWX010000223.1 GCF_020164475.1 Pseudomonas sp. REP124
GAGCGAGCCTGCTCGCGATGAGGCCAGTTCGGCCGACATCAACATTGACCATGACGCCTATCACTTCGATAGCCAACCTTGATTCGCCGCCTGCATGGACCGGGCCTATTCTTCAACCATGTTCAACATGGACTTGAGGATCAGCATCATGGGCAAACGTCACCCCAACCTTCCTTCCTGGCAATGGCGTGCCTACCCGGGCAATCACCAGCACCCGACCAATCTGGTGCTGCACCTGATCGCCGTACCGCTGTTCATCGTCGCGTTTCTGCTGATTGTTTCCGGCGTGTTCGGCTTGAATCTGGCGAACTTCGCCATCGGCATCGTCGGTGTGATTGCGGCGCTGGGTTTGCAGCGCCATGGTCACAGTCTGGAAGCAGAGGCTTCCGAGCCGTTCAGTGATCGCAAGGACGCGGTATCGCGCCTGCTGGTCGAGCAGTTTCTGACCTTTCCGCGGTTTTTCCTCAGTGGCGGCTGGTGGCGCGCCTGGCGTGAGCGCCACCGCCGTCACTGATTTGCCAACCAGAGATCAGGCAAAGACCGTGACCGTCTGCCGGCTCATGGCGATCAGACGCCCTTCGGGATCCCACAACTTCGCCGCCGCGTGGCCATAGCCATCGGCGGCGTGTTCCGTTTCGACCAGGTATTTGCACCAGTGGAGCGTGCTCAGATCGAGCAGCGGCTGAACGAATTCGATGGTCCAGGTCAGCGTGCTGCCCATCGCCGGTTTCTTCAGGAACGGCATCACCGCCGGAGGCCAGGCATCCACCAGAGCCAGGATGTGCGCTTCGCTCACCGGCTCTTCTTTCACATCGCCGCGCAGACGCACCCAACCGCCCATGTGCCGCGAGGTGTTGCCGGTGAACGGCAGGCCGCCGACGCTCCAGCGCATCGCAATATGGCGCATGAACTCCGGGATCACGCCTTCGATGAAAGGCAGTTCCTGACAGTCGTCCCAGTGTTTCATTTCCGGAGCCGGATGAGCCTGAACCGCAACCTCCGACGGCCGCGAGGCACCGAAGCTGCCCTGAATCAGGGTCACCACCTGCCCTTTCTGCATCGCCCGGCCGAGAATCTGGCTGACCGCCTTGCCTTCGCGCAGCACGTCGACTTCAAAACTCACCGGCACTTCCGGCTCCACAGGCCCGACAAAGGTAATCGCCAGCGAACGCACCGGGCGATCGGCCGGCACCTTTGCGCGCATGGCCTCAAATTGCAGTGCGGCCACCAGCCCACCGAAGCTGGCACGCCCTTGCGCCCATCCCGCGGGGATGGACAGGTCCTGCGGCTGGCGGCGGACAGCGTCAAGCAGATCGGAAAAACGCATGAAAACCTCGGGGGCATGAAAAACAATGGAGGGATCTTAACCAGCCGGCGAAGGCTGTACAGCGCCTATTCCGGCCAAATTGACCGGCAGATGAGCCGCACAGGTTTCACGCTTGCCACAACCCACTGTGGGAGCGAGCCTGCTCGCGATAGCGGTGGATCAGATGACAATGATGTCGACTGTTACTCCGCAATCGCGAGCAGGCTCGCTCCCACAGTTTTGGAATACCCCACACATTTGATAGGCGTTCACCTCAGGATTGAAAGCAAGCCTTGTCGAGCTTGTCGAGGACCTGGTCGGCGCGCTGTTCAGCCTGGGCCATGGCGGTTTTCCAGGTGGCGACGCAGGGTTGCAAATCCGCCTCCTGCTCGGCCAAGGCCAGCCATTGCAAGCAGTCATGCCAATCGCCCAATGCGCCCTGGGCCGACTTCAATCGCGGCTTCGCAGCTTTCGGCAAGCGATCCAGTTCGGGGTAGGCCTCGATGCCATAGCGCACGCGCTTGATCAACAGGCGCAGGCGATGACGGTCGTGGGCGGGATCGTGCAGGGCTTCGTCGAGTTTTTTCCACTGTTTGCCCAGGCGCTTGGTGATGAGCTTGCCCAGGCCCTTGAGCAATCCCTGACGCTGGGCTGCCCGTAAAAAGCGCGGAAAGGCTTCGAGGATCAGCAGCAGTTGTCCAAGCTCGATGCTCTCCGCCACTGCAGGATAAGCCTTTGCCATCTGCGCCATGCGCCATTGCGCGGCCTCGGCGTGACCATGCTCGAGCAGATAGGCCGCCAGCACCTCACGATCACGCAACGGGGTGGTCAAGTCACCGACATGGGACGCCGCCGCTTCCAGCTGTTCAACGCCGGGCAACCCGCGCAATGGCCGCAACAGACTGCGCAACCGCCGAACCGTGGTGCGCAGGTCGTGCAGGGCTTCCGGATCCGTGCGGGCGCTCAAACGTGCCTGACAGGCCAGCAACCGAACTTCAACGCTCAGGACGTGAGCTACCAATCGGTTAATCATTGGGGTTACTCCATTAACAGCTGCAAGCAACGGATTCAGATGCCGGACGACCAGACTTGTAGCTTAGAGCCTGAAGCTGCTTTTATCCTTCAACGCCCTGCTCGCGACTCACGAATATAGAACCGCGCCTTCTCGGCCTTCTTGGTGCAACCCTCAAACCCCTCGAATTGCTGCTGAGTCTTGGCCGCGGTCAGCAGCGACAGGGCCTTGGAATAGCTGACGTTCCCCGCAAATCCTTCAGCCTTGGCCAAATCCAGTTCCTTCCAGGCCGCATCGAGCTCGTTGCCGCAGCTGTCGCGATACGCGGTTTTGCCGGCGCAACCGGCCAGTGCCAGGGCAATCAGTGGCACACAGATCCAGGCTTTCATCACTTACACCTCAAAAGATAGAAACAGTCATGCACTTAGGACGGTTTGACGCCGGAAAAGTGCCGTCCATCGGACGCGTAGACTATAGCGTTGGCGAGAATAATCGAGTGCCGCCATAAGCTGTCGAAAAAACGACGCGTTCACCGTCCCGTACGACCTCGACGATTGAACGGCGCCCCTCGATGGGTGCATTGTTGAGGCATTGAAGTGAGGGCGATTGATGAAAAAGCGTGTCGCACTGGTATTGGGCTCGGGTGGAGCCCGGGGTTACGCGCACATTGGCGTGATCCAGGAGATCGAAAGGCGCGGCTACGACATCGCCTGCATTGCCGGTTGCTCGATGGGCGCTGTGGTCGGAGGGATCTACGCCGCCGGCAAACTCAATGACTATCGCGACTGGATTGAGAGCCTGGATTACCTCGACGTGCTGCGTCTGGTAGACGTCAGTTTTCGCCTGGGGGCGATTCGCGGAGAAAAGGTGTTCGGACAGATCCGCAAGATCGTCGGCGAGATCAACATCGAAGACCTGCGCATCCCCTACACGGCCATCGCCACCGACCTGACGAACCAGCAGGAAATCTGGTTCCAGGAAGGTTGTCTGCATCAGGCCATGCGGGCCTCGGCGGCGATTCCCAGCCTGTTCACACCGGTGATGCAGGGCGGTCGCATGCTGGTGGATGGCGGCATTCTCAATCCGTTGCCGATCGTGCCGGTGGTGTCCAGCCATTGCGACCTGATCATCGCGGTCAACCTCAATGCTACCAACCAGCGGCATTACAAGTTGCCGGTGATCCAGCGGCCTGCCGCGTTCAAAAGCCGGTTCGACAGACTGGTCAATTCACTCGGCTCAAAAATGCCGTTCAGGCGCAAACAGGCCGAGCAGTTGCTTCAGCTGGAAAAGGAGGCGCTGATGGTGGAAGCGGCCGAGATCAATCCCTGGATCGATTCCGCCGAACCCGAATTCCAACAACCGGCCGCCGCTCCCGAGCGCGACGGCGCGCCGAAATCAGCGACCGGCTCGTTCATCATCGACAACGTCGGGCCGGCGTCTCTGCTCGACCTGATCAACCAGAGTTTCGAGGTGATGCAGACCTCTCTGGCGCAGTACAAGATCGCCGGCTATCCACCGGACATCCTGATCAACGTGCCGAAGCGGGTTTGCCGGTTTTTCGAGTTCTACAAGGCGCCGGAGCTGATCGCGCTGGGGCAGGAAATTGCGCGGGATACGCTGGATCGGTATGAGAATGAGCGGGAGTCCTGAGATTTTGCGGTGACTTTGAGGGCCTCTTCGCGGGCAAGCCTCGCTCCTACAGGTTTGGGGGTGTTCGCTATTTTGTGAACGACTCAAACCCCGTAGGAGCGAGGCTTGCCCGCGAAGGCGTCAGCCCAGGCACCGCAAAAACTAACGCTCACTCAACAACCGATACCCCACCCCCGCCTCGGTCACGATGAACCGTGGCTTCATCGGATCATCCGCCAGCTTCTGCCGCAAATGCCCCACCACGATTCGCAGGTAATGGCTGTCCTCGGTATGAGTCGGCCCCCAGATGTCCTTGAGCAGTTGCTGCTGGGTGATGACCCGTCCCGGATGCCGTGCCAGCTGCGCCAGCACCGCGTATTCCTTGCGGGTCAGGGCGATTTCGTTGCCGTCGAGCAACACCCGGCGATAGGCCAGGTCCACCGTCAGCGGACCGAAATTCAAGGCCGCTTGCTGGGCCTCGCCCACCGGCGCCTGGCGTAGCAACGCACGAATTCGAGCTAGAAACTCCTGAATGCCGAAAGGCTTGGTCACGTAGTCGTTGGCGCCGCCATCCAGCGCCTCCACTTTCTGCCCTTCCCCGGCGCGCACCGAGAGCACCAGCACCGGCACCGTCGACCATTCGCGAAAATC
Organism: Pseudomonas sp. REP124; assembly: GCF_020164475.1. Classification (GTDB taxonomy): domain Bacteria; phylum Pseudomonadota; class Gammaproteobacteria; order Pseudomonadales; family Pseudomonadaceae; genus Aquipseudomonas. The sequence continues at coordinate 4,599 of NZ_JAIQWX010000223.1, forward strand.
GCGCAGCACCTGCTGGCCATCCATGTCCGGCAGTCCGAGGTCGAGCACCAGCAGATCCGGTTTGTTCAGCGCGGCCTGGGCCAGCCCTTCGCTGCCGGTTCCGGCTTCCAGCACTTTGTAGCCCTGGGAAGCGAGACTGATGCGCAGGAATTTGCGGATCTGCGGTTCGTCGTCGATGACCAGGATGGTCGCGGTCTGGCTCATGGATTCACATCGAAATGAAGAAGTGGCAAGAGAGTAACGCAAGCAGGATCAGGCTTCACTTTCATTGCCGTCCGAGTAGCCAGGCTGAGCCTGCAACGGCAAGTGCAGGGTGATGCAGGTGCCGCGCCCGTCGATGCCGTCCTCGACGCTGATCCGCCCGCCATGGGCGCCAACCATGCCCTGACAGATCGCCAGCCCCAGCCCGGTGCCCTGCCCGCCCCGATCACCTCGGGCGGCGGTGTAGAACATGTCGAAAATCTTCGCCCGGTCCGCCTCGGGAATCCCCGGACCTTCATCGCTCACCGAGAAAAACAGCTCGGCGTCATTAGCTCCGGCGCGCAATTGCAGGCGACCGTGAGGCGGGGAAAAGCGTGCGGCGTTTTCCAGCACGTTGACCAACGCCTGCTCGATCAGCGCCGCATGGACGAACAGCAGCGGCAGTTCCGCCGGCACTTCGGTGCTGACCTGCAACGGCGCCAGTACTGCACGCAGGCGATTGAGCGCGCTGCCGACGATGTCCGCCGGCGATACCCAATCCCGCGCCAGCTTTAGCGCGCCATGGCCGAGCCGGGTCATGTCCAGCAGGTTCTGGATGTAGCGGTCGAGGCGTTCGGCTTCATCGCGAGTGCCTTCGAGCAGCTCGCGGCGATCCTCCAGCGGGATCGCTTCGCCCAGCGCCAGCAGGCTGTCGATGCTGCCACGCATGGAGGTCAGCGGCGTGCGCAGATCGTGGGACACCGAGGCCAGCAAGGCGCTGCGCAGTTGTTCGGTTTCGCCGTGCAGCCGCGCCGCTTCCAGGTCGTCGGCCAATTGCGCACGGGCCAGTGCCTGGGCCAGCGGTTGGCTCAGGGCCGTCAGCAAGCGCCGACGCTGCCCGCTCAAGGTCTGGCCTTCCCGGGCGCAGACACCGAGCAGCGCCAGCGGGCCGTCTTCCACCGACAGCGGCCACCACCACCAACGTCCGAACGGCAAGGTGCCGGTGCCGGCGCCCGCCGGCTGATCGTGTTGCCAGGCCCAATCGGCGGCGGCGCGCTCGGCTTCGGTGAATTCCAACGGACCACCGGTTTCGACTTTCCAGCCACTGGGGCCGTCGCGGTTGAGCAGGCACAGTTGCAGATCGCTCCAGCCATTGAGGTGCTGGGCGGCGGCGCTGACCACGGCCTGACGGTCGGTGGCGGCGGTGAGTTTGCGCGACAGGTCGAGCAGTTCGCTGGTCTCTTCCTGAGTGTCGCGCAGGGCCTGCAATTGGCGGCGCTGACGTGCGGCGAGATTGCCGGTGAGCGCTGCCATCAGCAGGAAGAACAGCAAGGTCAGCACGTCTTCCTCGCGCTGGATGCTGAAAGAAAAATTCGGCGGGATGAACAGGAAATCGTAGGCGAGAAACGAGAGTGCAGCGCAGGCCAAGGCAGGCCCGAGGCTGCTGCGCACGGCCACCAGCAATACTGCTGCAAGAAACACCAGGGAGATATTCGGCACTGGCAAGGCGTGAGCGACTACCCAGGCCAACACGCTGGCCAACACCGTCGCCACCACCGCCAGGGCGTAATCGAACCACACCAGCGGCTGCATCGAGCGCTGGCGTGGCTGGTGCTGTTCGTGATCGCTATCGAGGACGTTGATTTCAAGGCCCTTGGCATTGCGCAGCAAGCGCGCCGCCAGGCCTCCACCGAACAGGCGCCTGCGCAAACGCGGCCGGGACTGGCCGACCAGCACCAGGGTCGCGCGACGTTCGGCGGCATGCTGGATCAGGGTTTTCGCCACCTCGCCGGCCCGCAGCAAAACCACTTCCCCGCCAAGACGTTCGGCCAGTTGCTGAGCGCTTTGCAGGCGCAGGCGCGACTGCTCGTCCGCCCCGCTGCCGTTGTCCACATGCACCAGGCTCCACGGCAGATGCCGGCGCTGGGCGACGCGGCTGGCGTGACGTACCAGCCGTTCGGCCTGGTGATCGCCATCGACGCCCACCAGCAGACGACCGCGCACCGCAGGCGCTGCCTGACCGAGCTGGCGATAGTTCTGGGTCAGATCGTTGTCGACCTGAGCGGCTGCGGTTTGCATTGCCAGCTCGCGCAATGCGGTGAGGTTGGTCTGGGTGAAGAACGCATCGATCGCCGCCCGCGCCTGCTCGGGCACGTAGACCTTGCCGTCACGCAGACGCTCGAGCAGCTCGCGCGGCGGCAAGTCGATCAGCAGCAGCTCGAAGGCTTCCTGCAGCACCCAGTCCGGCAGGGTTTCGCGCACCTGCACACCGGTGATGCCGCGCACCTGATCGTTGAGACTTTCCAGGTGCTGAACGTTGACCGTGGTGTAGACGTCGATGCCGGCGGCGAGCAGTTCCTGAATGTCCTGCCAGCGCTTTGCGTGGCGGCTGCCGGGGGCGTTGCTGTGGGCCAGTTCGTCGACCAGCACCAGTTTCGGTTTGGCGGCGAGCAGACCGTCCAGATCCATTTCTTCGAGCATCACGCCGCGGTATTCCGAGCGCAGCAGCGGCTGCTGCGGCAAGCCGCCGAGCAGCGCTTCGGTCTCGGCGCGGCCATGGGTCTCGACCACGCCGGCGATGAGCTTCACCCCCTGGCGCTGCTGGGTGTGGGCGGCTTGCAGCATGGCGTAGGTCTTGCCGACACCGGGGGCGGCACCGAGGAAAACCTTGAGCCGGCCACGGCCATCGCGGGGCAGGTTTGCTAATAGCGCGTCGGCGCGGCCGGAGTCGCTCATGCTTTGGGTCTCTTCTTTACAGATGTTGATGTGGAGATTGTTCTATCGCCATCGCGGGCAAG
>NZ_JAIQWX010000224.1 GCF_020164475.1 Pseudomonas sp. REP124
AGTAGCAGACACTCAGAAAGCGTCCTGAACGATCAGGTTCTCATGTAATGAAATCATCCAGCTGTCGTACCATCGGCACATCAACAAAACGGAGGTTGATATGGGAGATGGTCAGGGCAAACGAGTCGTTGTCATTGCCGCAGGCATCGTTGGCGCGTCATTGGCGTATCACTTGGCAGGTAAAGGCGCGAATGTCACTTTGGTAGGAGCGGAAGATATAGCTTCGGGAGTGACTGGCAGCTCATTCGCTTGGCTCAATGCCTCACACCCCGAACCCGACCCAATCGCGCAACTGCGCGGTTCTGCCATCAAGGAGTACCGCCGACTCGAAACGCAGCTGCCAGATCTAAAGATAAGATGGACAGGCGCCTTGTCTTACAGCGTGATGGCGATTGAAGCGCTGCCAACCTCAGGTCACCAAGCTTCGGCAGACCTGGTGTCTCGATCGCAGATTCTCGACTTGGAACCAAATCTCAAGAACCCTCCCCAGTCTGCTCTGTATGCGGCTGAAGAAGGAGCGCTGGACGCAGTAGCAGCTACGCATGCGTTGATCGCAGGTGCCCAGGCGCATGGGGCGAAGATTCTCACTCAGACGCGAGTGCTCGGTTTTGTAACCCAGAGTGCAACGGTGACTGGAGTCGAAACAACAATAGGCATCCTCGATGCCGATATTGTCGTACTGGCAGCCGGGACAGGCATCACGAAGCTGGCAGACATGCTTGGAGTGTCCCTGCCAATAGAGGCATCTCCTGCCATTTTCATCCGTTACAAGTCACAACCCAACCTCGTGCACACCCTCATCTCCAGCCCTGATATGGAAGTGAGGCAAAGTTCGGATGATGCGTTGCTGGCGGCAGAAGATTATCTGGACGACGCCGTGGAAAATCAGCCGGCAGCGATAGCGCTTCGAACTGCCAAGACGATCCAGAACGAACTCCATGGTGTTGTTTCCATAGATCCGGAACGGGCTTGTGTCGGACTCAGGCCCATGCCTGCCGATGGCATCCCCATCATTGGTTATCTACCCAAAGTGGGTGGCGTCTACGTTTGTGCAATGCACCCTGGAATTACTTTGGCGGCGGCAGTGGGACGTCTGGCCAGCGAGGAGATCATCGATGACAAGGTGTCCAATGCCCTTTGCCCATGCCGGCCCGATCGATTTTTGCAAGCGTAGGGGGGGGGGCTCTAGTGAGGCAGCAATCGGCTGTGGATTCAACCGGTCGACGCAACAGATTGGCTAAATCGTTCAGCGGGTGTTTCGTAGTCTAGTGTTTTCCTAGGGCGGCTATTTAGCTGCCTTGCGACTTCATTGAGCGTGGCTTGCGAGTGATCCGCAAGGTCGGTTCCTCTTGGGAAGTACTGCCTTAACAACCCGTTGGTGTTCTCATTCGATCCCCGTTGCCAAGGACGATGAGGATCGCAAAAGTAGACCTTTATGTCGGTAGCCACCGTAAAGCGCTTATGGTCAGCCATCTCTTTGCCGCGATCCCAGGTCAGCCATGTGTTCCATAGCTAAGTCCCCGCCTCTTCCGGCGTCCTGCTGACCGTTAAAAAATCTTCATGTAACGCGGTGTTACGCTAACCTCATAACCAGCCAAGAAGAGCGCAATACCGCCCACTGGAGCAGGAAGTATTGCGCGGCAGTAAGCACTCAAATTTTGAATTGTCCGACCAGTACCTGCAAACGCCCACCCAGGCTATTCAACTCTCGGGCCGTGCTGGCACCTTGCACGGCATCGTCGGCGACACCTTCCACTGCAACGGAGATTTCGTGCACGCTGCGATTGATCTCCTCCGCCACCGCCGTCTGCTCCTCGGCAGCGCTAGCAATTTGCGCGCTCATCAAGTTTATGGTGCCGATTAACTCGGCGATAGTGTCCAGCGACTGGCCTGCACGAATTGCTTGCTCGGTCGTACTTTCACCCATTGCGCTCGCGCGCTTCATAGCCTCCACCGCATTGCGCGTGGTGCCATGCAAACTGTCAATCATTCTCTGTATTTCGCCAGTGCTTTGTTGGGTACGACTCGCCAGTGCTCGCACCTCATCGGCTACCACTGCAAAACCACGACCAGCGTCTCCGGCCCGGGCTGCCTCAATGGCCGCGTTGAGCGCCAGAAGGTTGGTCTGATCAGCAATCGAGCGAATGACTTCGAGCACGCCCACAATGGACTGAACGTCTTGGCGTAGATTATTCAGTGAGTCGCTGCTGCTACGGACTTCACCAACCAATTGATGGATACTCTCGACACTGCCTTCCACCACACATTTGGCAGACGCTCCCTCCTCGTCTGTCTCTCGTGCAGCATCAGCAGCCCGCTGGGCACTGGCAGACACCTCATGGGCTGCAGCAGACATTTCATTAATTGCTGTCGCTACCTGCTCAGTCTCATGACGTTGCCCAATCATCGCTTTTTCAGAGCGTTGCGCCTGGCTGGATACCGCACTAACCAGCCCGGATAACTCGGTGGTTGTCCCAGCAACTTGTTGGACCAAAACATGAATTTTATCAACAAAGAGATTGAAGGATGATGCTAGTTCGCCAAGCTCATCACCACTAGCCACCGGTAACCGGTGGGTAAGATTGCCATCTCCGGAGGCCATGTCGTCAAGGCTGGCCTTGATCTGCAGCAACGGTCGCAAAATCGAGCCGCTCATTCCCTTTGCAAGTATGCCCACCACAATCAACAATGCAATCGTAGAGCCGAGCATAACTAACAGCGAATGGTTAATACTCTCCCTAAATTGCTTTCGCTCCTTCTCTACGCTAACGTCGACATCATCAAGATTTATTGACGTACCAAATACCATGCCCCATTTTGGCAAATACTCGGCATATCCAATTTTAGGTACAATCCGATTGCTAGAGCCGAGCACAAAGCTATAGCCGACGTAATGGCTATTGCTCTTTCCCGCAGCTACAAGTTCTCTAATTGCATACAGCCCATTAGGATCGCGGTAATCAGAGAAGCTCTGTCCGATTTTGTCTTCTGTAGCCCCCTGAAGCAATCGCACACCGCTCTCATCGTAACCCCAGAAGTAGCCATCGGCTCCGTACGACAACCGCTTTAGTACTTCGATGGCCTTTGCACGAGCAGCCACATCACCGTTCGCCGACTGGTCATAGAGCGGCTCAATTGCCTTTCTCGCCATAGCCACTAACTGCTGAATATCATTACGATGATCACCAACCAGCCGTTCACGAGTCAGTTCTTCTTGCTGTACCGCAAGCCGCTCCAAAAGCACCATGGAGACCGCGCTAAACAAAATGCTCAATAGAAATATTGGCACCAACGCAAGCAGCAACAGCTTGGTACGCAAGCGGATGGCACTAAACATGATGAAGTCCTTCTTAAATTGGGTGGCGATTTTTCTCACCCAGGTATCGGCCGGCTGCACATCTTGCTTTACCTATACCTTGGTATAAGCCTCGCCTCCCCTCGCTCTCGGCACATGCACTGATAAGGTACGGCTCAGCGCGTTATTGCTTTGACATAGACTTGGCAGGCCGCCAACGCAATCACAGCCCGGTCGCCTTCGTCGGTGATGGCGATAATTCGTTGAGCGTAACGTGGGGGCATTCTTTCGCGAGGGGCCAAGTGTAATGGAACTCGGCTGGAACACTTATCGTTCACTCTGGAGGACAAGGTTTCGCAAGCAAGGCAGCAGCAGCTATGAATTATGCCATTGAAGTTCGTCGAGAGCCGAGGATCCGGGCACTTATCACTCATGTCAATGAATCACCCCTTAGTCTGGTCAGGCGGCTTGATCTGACCTTTGAGGCAGAAATTGAAGTACATGGCAAAGCCATGGGCATCTACACTCGCGAGTGACACCCGCCTCCGGGTTGTACAAGGCTGAGTCAGCGTTTGCGACAAGTCGCCCTTAAATTACAAACCGCGTCACCATGGCACTTAGGTCAACCGCCAGGCGTGACAACTCGTTGCTGGCGGCGCTGGTTTGATTGGCGCCGGCCGAAGTCTGCATAGACAGGTCATGGATGTTGACCAGGTTCCGGTCAACTTCCTTGGACACCTGTGCCTGTTCCTCCGATGCGCTGGCGATTACCTGATTGCGTTCGTTGATCTGCGAGATCGACTCGGTAATTTGCGTCAGAGCCTCGCCAGCAGCATTTGCCAGTTCCAACGTTGATTGTGTGCGATCGGTATTGCGTGCCATTGACAGAACCGCTTCGGCAGTGCCGCTTTGAATTCCGGCCACCATGATCTCGATTTCTTGAGTGGAGTCTGCAGTACGATGCGCAAGTGCCCGGACTTCGTCGGCAACAACGGCGAACCCTCTGCCGGCTTCACCCGCGCGGGCAGCCTCAATTGCAGCGTTAAGTGCAAGCAGATTGGTTTGCTCGGCGATGGAGCGGATTACATCCAGTACCCGGCCAATATCACGCCCCTTCGCCGCCAGGCCTTCAATCAGTATGGAGGTGTTTTGAACGTCAAAGGTCATAGACTCAATGGCTGCGACGGTCTGTACCACTCGGTCACGTCCATGGACTGCAAAGACGCTGGATTGCTTCGATACTTCAGATGTAGAAATCGCATTGCGCGCTACTTCTTCTACGGCCGCGGTCATTTCATTGACGGCGGTCGCGGCCTGCTCGATTTCGTTGTTTTGCTTTTGCAGGCTTCGGGACGATTCGTCGGTTACCGCACTCAATTCCTCAGAGGCTGATGCCAACTGCGTCGCTGATCCGGAAATCTGCTCTATCGTCCGACGCAGATTTTGCTGCATTACCAGCAAGGCCGCTAGCACCTTACCCGGCTCATCGTTGCCATCTACTTCAATAGGCTTAGTCAGATCGCCAGCGGCGATTTGCTCTGCTGCATCGAGCGCGCGGGCCAGGGGAACGACAATACTGCGGGTCAGTAGCCACGCTAGAAATACGGTCAAGACGACCGCTATGATCGATGTGCCGATGATTGCGTGGGTGGCGTTATCGAATTGTTCGCTTGATTCCTTCGAAGAGATGACTGTCGCATTTTGATTGATGTTTATCAGCTTTTGAAGGCTCGCCGACATCACTTCTAAAGAGCTAGTCAGACGCGTATTGAGTAACGCTCGTAATTCCTCCACCTTGTCCTGCTTCGATAGCTCTAGCGCTTCGCCCTGGATCTTCAGGTACGAATCCAGGGAGTTGTTGAACTGAGCGAAGGTGGATTTTTCTTCAGCACCGGCTGGAGTAGCGCCGTAAGCATTTTTCGCTGCTTGTAGTTTTTGGATATATTCAGGGAGAGAATTATACATCTGTTGCAGTTGAGCATGATCGCGGTTGTTAACCATGCGTGAAGCAACGATCCGTAAATAAAGAGTATTTTCCTGTACGTCGCCCAAATACACGATGCTGGGCAGCATGTTTGTTTCCATGTCGACGGCGGCTTGCCGGATCAACGCCATTCGACTCATTGAAAATAAACCTAAGGCGATGACTAAAAGAGCAATTAGCGAGAAGCCCAGAAAAGCACGCGGTGCGACACCCATATTTCGTATGACCGACATCCATATACCCCTAGAATGGTGAGAAACGAGAGAGCATACGTACAGTCCTCATAAGTAACACTCATACATACGTATCATAATGACATCATCACTAAAAATTCATCAGTCGCAAAACCTCAGCGCGAGCCGCCCAGGCTAAAACAAAACAGAATCTCTCACTGCCACAGTCGAGTACAAACCAGGCAGGTGTCTAAGCTTCGGATGTGCCAGCACGTAAGTATGCTTTTCTGAATTTCGGCTGAAGCTGGAAAAAACCGATCATAAGACTGCAGCCACCATTAACTACTCTAATATCTCCATGGATCCAGAGTTAAAATCGTTACTGCCATACCTGAGGCAAAGCGGAGCATAATGCCAATGATCATAGTGAGTTTACGTAGCGCTTTATCGAAACAACAGGCAGCTTTATTGCACACACCGCGCTCAACAAACCTTCATACATTGTGCTAAAACCTCACACTTACTCTGCCACTTCCAGACTCGTTTCATTCATCGTCGACATCTTCCAACAGCGTAGTGGATTCGATATCAATAAAATTTTAATTAGCAGCGCTAACTCTCGGAACTGCCTTTCAGATGTCTACCTGCGCTGATCTCTAGCTGATCAACAACCCTCAAGCTATCCAATCTCTTGCCAAGAAATTTGAACTACAAGGAAGACGTTGCGCTACCAAAGATAAACTTGTGAAATCGCTAATTTACTTGAAAAGGCAGAGCTCCCGCTTCCCGGCTAAATGCCGGTTGACCGATAGAGTGGTAGCCATGCCAACGTCCGCTTTGGTCGATCATGTTGAAAAAGTTGAATTTTCAGATCTCCTGAACTTACGCAAGATCACCACCGGAGATGGGGCGGCAAATCCAACATCATCAGCGTTAGACCCAGCGCCATCGCGAACAAGCTCGCTCCCATATCCCACGCCAGACGTTGGCTCGATGGGTTATCCAGTGCGGTGAACACTTGCAGCCGTTGCTGAATTTGATGCGCGACCGACTGCTGGAAAGTCGTGTCATCCACTGCGACGAAACGCGTGTGCAAGTGCTGAAAGAGCCTGATCGCGAGCCGAGCAGCCAGTCCTGGATGTGGGTGCAAACCGGCGGGCCACCGGATCAGCCGGTGATCCTTTTTGACTACTCGACCAGCCGGGCGCAGGAGGTTCCATCGCGCCTGCTCGAAGGTTATCGCGGCTACCTGATGACCGATGATTACGCTGGTTATAACGCCTTGGGCGCGCAATCCGGTGTCGACCGTTTAGGCTGTTGGGCACATGCGCGACGCAAGTTTGTCGAGGCGCAAAAGGTGCAGCCTAAAGGTAAAACCGGGCGCGCCGATATCGCCCTGAATCTGATCAACAAGCTGTACGGTATCGAGCGAGATTTAAAAGAAGTCGGCGATGAACATCGCCACGAAAGCCGACAGCAAAACAGCCTGCCGGTGTTGGCGCAGTTGCAAACATGGCTGGAGAAAACCCAGCCACAAGTGACGGCGCAAAATGCACTGGGCAAAGCCATCAGTTACCTGGCCAGCAACTGGATCAAGTTGGTACGTTACACCGAAGCCGGTTTCTTGCCGATCGACAACAATGCGGCCGAGCGTGCGATCAGGCCCTTCGTTATCGGGCGCAAGAACTGGCTGTTCAGCGATACGCCCAAGGGCGCAGCGGCCAGCGCTCAACTTTACAGTTTGGTCGAGACGGCTAAAGCCAACGGCCAAGAGCCCTATGCGTGGCTGCGCCATGCACTTGAGCGCCTGCCACAGGCAACCTCGGTTGAAGATTACGAAGCCTTGCTGCCTTGGAACTGCTCGCCCGCATCGCCTCGCTAAGCGCGCCGCCTAATTTGATTAGGTGGGGTTCATGGAGCGCTTACCGTATTTTTAAGCGGACGCGATAGCCCTTAACGCCAGGATTTCCATGCGCCAACGAAGCTCTTATGCGTCGACACGTCGAGACGGGGCGCTACATCAGCC
>NZ_JAIQWX010000225.1 GCF_020164475.1 Pseudomonas sp. REP124
GCGGTGACGGCTGGTTCACGCTTATCGATGCAGTTTGCGAGTTGATTCAGCACGACATCGACACCAATGGCACTGAGTTTCTGGCTTCACAAGTTAAAGAAAAATTTGGCGGGCTCCGTTTTTACTACCGACAGGGAAGCGGTTACGCTACCGCTGCGGTTGAACTCGCGGAATTTCTATCGCCGTCCATCTGTGAGATATGCGGCGCTCTCGGCAAGACGGTGTCTCTCTTCGGTTGGATGCAAACGCGTTGCCCGGTGCATGAGAACCAGACTGTTTATGAGGGGGCTCTCCTTACACTGGAGAATAACCTGCTGCAAGCTCCTCCGATGGGCGAATTGCTGGGTGCTGCATTGGCGCTTTTTGCACTTGATGGTCAGGCCGCGGCCCGCTGGTTGACTCAACCTGCGCCTGCGCTTGCACATACGGTTCCGTTGGCTTTAGCAGGATCTGCGGACGGCCAGCGCCAGGTCTTGACGCTCATCGGACAACTTGAGCACGGCATCACTCCGTGACGCAGTTATGAATGTTGCCGCTGACCTAAAACTGACTCAGGCGTCTGCGGTGACACTTCGCGAATCGGGAGTGCTCCCCTTCAGAAATGGACTGCCGAACGGTTTAGCCAGTTTGTTGTATAGATTGGCTCAATCCAAGTTTGCAAGGGGGGCACTCGCTTGGGTTGCGCCCTACCGATAAAGCGTAGCCCTAGGTATTTTCGAAACGGATGATGATTGAAGGAAGCTCTAGTAAGGCCACCAGTCTCACACCATTTGTAGGTCGGATCGTTGCGCAATTTGCAGGATCGAATATAAGCCTTACCTCGTCCTTATATCCCGTTTCAAGTCCGGAGACGAGCGCCAGTATAAAGTCGCTACCACGTTCCTTCGCACGGTTGAACTCATTATTTGATAGCTCGATTTGGGATTGAGGACTACGAGCGGTTGCTTTCATTTCGACAAATGTTTTCCAGTCGAACACTCCATCTGCTCCTACTCCTTGACGCTTGCGAAAATCAACAAGGCGTCGATCTGCCGACGTCTCTAGTGCCTGTACAAGTATTTCCCAGCCGCGCTGCTCGAGGTCGGCATTCGTATATGCGGCGGGGGCACTTGGGCTTGATGACTCATTCGTATCGCTTAGGCTAGGTGGTTTGGCTTTCAATATTCCCGCAGATTTGGCTGGGGGTTTTAGCCGCGTGATACCAGGATTAATGGTAGCGCCAACGACAGCGCCTACTGTTTCTTTAAGCGTCCGTGGCTTGATATAAGCATCATTACTTCTAGGCTGTGTGACGATAATTTTGCCTTTGAGCGATGCATTAATAGCGGCGGCCGCTTCCTGCATCGCATCGCTACGTTTTTCGTCACTAGCAAGGCGAATCTCGGCAGTGACTACGTCCCTACTTTTCTGCCACGCAAGCACCCACTCAGCATCGATTCTTCGGCGCCCTTCCATTGGGAACATTGACGCAATAACTTTGCCCGCCGAATCTCGGTCACCAATGTCGTCGTCTCGAAAATGGAATGCTGGAGGACTTTCCTGCATGAAGGCTTTTAGCGATACCAAAACGCTAGGCAAGGACAAATCAGGAAATGTCGCCCTGACAGGGATCAACCGGTGATAGACCATCAATGGCACCGCTTTAAGCTCGTCCCATCCGATAGCTATACGATCTCGCAGTGCAGGTGCGCTGTGTGCCAACTCAGTCGAAAGGTGATCAAGAGCGTGGACAAAACGCATTCGCGTCTGCTCTCCATACTCGACAGCTTCTTCACTTTCTGCCTCGATCTTAAGGCTCGGGCTAAGCGTTACCACGGCTAGAAACTTCATAAGATGGGGCAGGTCGCGCACATCGCATGGAGGAATCCAGAATTTCAATGACAGTATATTTTTTGCCAATTGATTACGTAACTCGGAGTTTTCTACATAAAAAACCGGTCGAGCTGTGGTCCATCCGTCTTCGCAATGAACAGGTAAGGTACGGAGTTTGGCCCGATGCCTAGGCTCAATTAAATCTTTGATGCCTTCCATGTATCGATAAACGTCCATTAGCACCGCTTCCGCCTCTGGATCATAGGGGGCTACAGCTAAATCTCGGCAGAACTGGATGCAGTCGTCAAAATCTGGCTCTGCAACACCGAGCATCACCCACAGATTGGTACAAGCGATCCCACCAGGCACAAACGACTGACGATCATGAAATATGTCCATCCCCATCATGAGATCGTTTGGCCCACGCCATCTACTCTCGCCGACATGAATTAAGCCCCCTTTGGCTAAAAACCTTTGACGAAGCTCCTGAACACTTAATTCGCCGATCCGTGCATTGTAGGTGGTTACTGGTGGGCAACGTTTGGCGATAGTCCTATAAAGAGGTAGCGTTTGGGCATGAGTCACAACCTCACCGCTATCACGTAACTTTTCAAGCGTCGCCACTAGATCCCCGACGCGGACATCCGTAATCAAATTCAGCGAGGCCGCAAGGCTGGTATTAATTTCTCTACCAACGATATCGCAAACGAAGGTCGAATAAGTAGTCTGCGTCTCAGGCGTTCGTAGCACTGCTGATTGCGGTACTACTAATTCCCCACGCCCCACAGCAATCCATCGAGTATCACGTAGCTCATTGACCCAAGCGGCACTGATCTCGCCGCGACTGTACGTGTGTTTTATCGCTAGGTGCTCAGCCGGCACTGCGCTTCGCGGCGAATAAACAAGGTCCCAATTTCGAGACAAAGTTCGTAGTAACGCAGAACTTCGTATTCTCGCATCGCGCTTGCTGAGGGCGAGCAGGCTATGCAGTACGCGGCTTAAATCGGGCGAGACTTGATCGTACCTGACTAGCTCTGCTCCTTTCTGCCGCAGGTCTGCCGATCGTCTTACGCCGCCCCACCGTACGCGCTCATCCAACTTCATGACACGCGGGGTGCCCTCGACCCCCAGTAGGCTTAGAAACTTTCTTGGGCCTCGTGAGACAGAGCCATCGTCACGTTTACGCTTAGCCCATTTTCCAGCTTCGGTCTTCAGCACAGCCTCGTATCTAGCCGAAACCCACTGGATGTTGGTCGTAGTTCCTGCTGCATCGGGCCATGTGGAGTTTTCACCGTCGAGAGTCTTACAAAAGTAACTTTCGGCAAGCGACACCTTCTGGCGCGAGGTTTTTCCGGATTTAAATACGTGGCCATCAACTCGTAATATGGCACCGATTTCTAAGCCTAACGGCGCCGCTTGCTGGTCCGGAATCTCATCGAAACGCGCTCGAAGATCACGCAAATCATCATCGGTAATGTCAATTTTCTGACCTTTAAAAGCCTCAGCAAAAGCTGCAAGCTCTGTTTTGGCGTCGAGAGCAGTTACGAAGGCCGCGTTGGCTTCCAGCCAATTGATGACTGTTTCGCCCGCATCACCATGAGCGTATGCCGAATGGATACACTCCAGAAGATTCCAGCGCTCAGCGAAAGGTGACGGAGAGGCACTAAACACAAGCGGTCGAGCGGTCTCACCAAATTCTTTGCAGGACAAGGGGAGATAATGATGGGACAACAAAAATGCCCTTCCGAAAAGCTCATCGTCGGGGTGATGGAGCACCAACCGTGATCCCGACTCCACCCACCAGGATTCTGACTTATCCTCAAACGACCCGTTTTCCAGCGATTCCAATAGAGCCTTTGTGCCAAGAACACGCGATACACCCAAGGCACTCAAAACTCGCCGCCAACGTTCTTTTTTATCGCGGATGTCAGCTTCAAGCGGATTGAGGCCTTCGACCATTCGGCCTAGATCCTCTTCATCAAGAAGTCCATCGAGCACTTCGTCTTCATAAACAACGTTCGCGAGCGTCGACATACCACTACGTAGGCAGACCAAGGCCTCGGTTCCTAACCAATTGCGCGCAGCCTGAAGGCCTGAAGAAAAACGCTTATGCAGCCAGTAATCATTGGCCTCACCGACTCCTTCTTCAGCAAGTGGCACCAACGCCCAAGCACGCTGTGGTTCGGACGCCAATAACCCCGCGGAAATGGTCGCCACCACATCGCAGGCTCGGTCAATCAGCCAACTGTTCCAAGCGTTCTCAATGATTGCTTCTCGAGATGTGCTGGGGTCAAACTGGGCATCTAACGAAAACGGGAGGGACACATTGACCTGCGTACGAAAGCCAATGAAAAGTCCAGACATTCCCTCTTGTGCGCCTAATGCGATAGAAATATTCGTATCATTGCTTCGTGCCTTATGTGCTGGGTGCAGGTGAGAAGGAACCTGCATAGTTGCCCTCCAGACGGTCCAGTTATTTTCTGGCCCAACGACATGCCTGGATTGCAACCGCGTCATCCCTTGGTGGTGGAGCGAGTATTCGGAGTTGACCCAAGGTGAAAAAACGAGCGAGCGTTCACTTCGAGTGGTCCCGTTGGTCTCGCACCAACGAAATCTGCTAACTGAGGCAAGGAACATAAGCCCTTCATCACGCCACGTGTCGAACCAATCGGCGAGGTTTTCCTCTTCAAAGGTATTGCTCAGATCTGCCACTAACAACGTTTCACTGCTGGGCTCGTAAAAAACTGTTATCTCTGGCTCGGCATCAATTCTGCCGAAGCACTGCTGATCACTTGAGAAGTGGTATGGAGCAGAATGCACCGCAATGGCATCAGCGACGCGTTTGAGCGTTTTCATTCCGATACCGAAACGTCCGCGCTGATCAGTTCGTTCTGTCTTGGATGTCAGATACGGTAATGCCATACCGAGAACGTTGTGACAAGTGACCGGTTCTCCATCATGCACAATGAGCAACTGCCGACCTCTTGGACCGTCTCTGAGGGCGAATCGTACTTCATTGGCGCGAACATCATCGGCGTTCTGAATAACTTCGATAACGCCTTGAAACTGAGCAACAGCCAAGTCTTCTGCACCGGCAGTTGCGCGATCAATCATCTTTTTCAACAGGCCCTTCGAGTTTCGCAACTCCTCAACCGACGCATCGATCATTGCATGCGCGAACGCTGGGCTTCGTGGATCGACCAAGGTGTTCGTCGCAGGATCATCTTCCCAAATTAAACGAGCAGCCTCTCTCCCCCTCTCAAAGTCCAGCTGATCGTTGCTTTGGATGGCTGCGTTTAGAGGGGTCATATGACAGTGGCCAGTGATCGATTGATTGATGCAGGCTAGCGTAACCCACCCATGGAGTCTTTTGATTTCATCGACATTTCGGCGTCGGATTGATGTGGTCTGAGATATCGATTGTCGAGACTCAAACACTTGCTAACGGAGATTACGGCTGAAGGGCTGCGCTGTAAAAGTAGCGAATACGCAACAGTGAACAGACAACACTTTTACCATTCCCATCTATTCTGGCCATCGGGTGACAGGCAATGCCGTCGTGGCCCGTGCTAGATTGCGGATATTGAAAATACTGGAAAGGTACAAAGGTGACATCAGAGTCGAATCGAATTTCTGCTGCAAGCACGGCCTACACCGATTCGGTTTGCCGTGCATGGGGTTGGTCCTGGCAAGAAATGGGGCAGGTCGACGATGACGGTGTGGATGGGCTGATTTACTTGCGTACCTTGAAGGTGGACGAGGATCGGCCAGAAGATCGGAGGTCGTGGAAGCACCTTTTCACCGGCGGTTTGATTCATGTGCAGATTAAGAGCGGGGCTAGCTATGTAGCCCGCACGGGGGAAGATTTTATTGAAATTAAAATTCCTAACATCGAAACCAAGCGAGAGCTTTGGAAAAAATCTCCCCTGCCGGTTGCCTTACTGTACGTAAAGGAGGTGGGAGGTCTATGGAAGATGCCGAGCCAAGCTTGGTGGGCCGATCTCAAACTGACCGAGTCTTACACCGACAGAGGCACGGTGATCGTTCAACTAAAAAACCGATTTCAACCAGGCATTGAGTGCCTTCGCCCTTTTTCTCGACTCGCCACCGGCCAGCATCGAGCGCTTGGGCTGGCAGAGATAGATATGTCGAGGCAGGGTAATCTGCCAAATCGTCTCAACCTATTCTCGAAAAGCCTCAAACCTGCTGCCTGGGACTTTTATCAAATTTGGAAGACCGCAGGCGCTTCACATCCCACACTTGGCACCGTCACAATCAACCGGACTGGCTGGTCTCACATCACTCGAGTGCGACGTCCACTCTCTCGCATACAGGCGAGCTTTGAGTTGCTACCAGTCGCAGCGCGTATCATTGAGACGGTTGAGACTTGGCATAAGCTACGCAGAGGCTTGAAGACTCGGCAGTTCACCGATGGTTCGTGGGCGCAATACGATTACCTGGGGGTATCGGCCATGGTGAAATGGCCAGCACGGGAGGCTTCAGAAGTGATAGTGATCCTCAAGCGCGAGACCACCCTTATTGAAGATTCAACCGTCGAAGGCTTGGAGACGAAGGATCGGATTCGAATCGTAGGGACCAAAACATGGTTCTACTCCGTCTACGAGCCCGGTAGACGGAAGGGGAAAATTTGACCGGTGCGTCACTCTCAGACTGATCCAGACGTACCAGAAAAACTCCAGTACCGGCAGGCTAGGTAACGAGTTAGCCACTCTCTATTGTGTGCGCACCGATCAAACAAAACGGTATCATAACCCTATTACAAAAATCCATGGATAAGCACCACCGTCAGCATTCGGTCGTTTTCTGCCCCATCATGTACGCGAATCATGCCAGTCAAATCTGATGCAAATAATTGGTCAGCTCGAATGCAAATGTGTGGGCAAATCTATGCAATTACCCAAAGCTCTCAAGACAGGCACCGCACCCGCCTAGGTCCTATTTTGAGCAGGGGGGAATGCTTGTATTGGTAAGGCCACTGATACGTGGCCTCATTAAATCTACTCATTGGCCGATCAAATTGCTCTCAACCATTCCAAGCAGGCCCTCAGCAACGGTGCCCTTGCCTCAGTTGATGCACCATCAGCGCCACGTAGAAAATCCTCTTGTTCAAGAATGGCTTCTTCGCCTTTTTCGTGAATACCGAATACATCCTCAATACAGCCGATAGGCCATACCCACGTAGTTCGGGCCAGAAGCTCTTGGTGAGCTGCTTCCGCTAATTTGAGGCCATCCGCGTCCTGTGCGAAAAGCGCCCAGGTATCCGCCGCTCTCAATCCACCAGCATTGACGGGCAGACCGTTCCCACCCAGCGGCACACCTTGCTCTGCTCCAATTCTGGCCAACACGTCTCTTACTTTGGCCATATCCTCACCGTCTTTTGATAACCAAGACTCGGCACCACTCCTGGCGTGTGTGAAAGCAAAATCCAAGTCTGCAATTACTCCACAGGTGATACCCATAGCTGAGAGCACCGAAACCCCTTTGGGGATGCTGGAGCAGCTGCCTAGCGCCACAA
>NZ_JAIQWX010000226.1 GCF_020164475.1 Pseudomonas sp. REP124
GCGAGGCTTGCCCGCGAATGGAACTGCACATAGAAGAAGAGGCAAATCATGTCCGAAATAATGTGGCAACCCAGCGCCGAGCGTATCGGCAAGACACGCATGGAGGCCTTTCGGCGTTTTGTCATCAAGCGGCACCACGTGCACCTCGATGACTACGCGGCCTTGCACCAATGGTCCATCGATCAGCGCCCTGATTTCTGGCAGGCGATCGTCGACTTTTTTGATATCCGTTTCCATCAACAACCCGACGCGGTGCTGGTGGAGGGCACGCAGATGCCCAGCGCCCAGTGGTTCCCCGGCGCTACCCTGAACTTCGCCGAACACCTGCTGCGCCGTCGCGACGATGCCATCGCGGTGATTGCCGTGGCGGAAAACGGCCAGCGTGAACACCTGACCTGGGCCGAGCTCGCGGAACATGTCGCCGGCTTTCAGAACGGCCTGATCGCCGCGGGCGTCGGCGTTGGCGACCGGGTCGCGGCGTGCATGCCCAACACCTGGCAAACCCTGGTGGCCATGCTCGCTACCACCAGCCTCGGAGCGATCTGGTCCTGCTCTTCGCCGGATTTCGGCACCCAAGGGGTGATCGACCGTTTCGGCCAGATCGAGCCGAAAGTGCTGGTGACCTGCGCCGGCTACCGCTATGCCGGCAAGGAGATCGACCAACGCGTCAAGCTGAACGAAATCCTCGAACGCCTGCCATCCCTGCGCCAGCTGGTGGTCGTGCCTTACGCCCTCCCCGACGCGCACATCGAGCAATTCCACACCGAGGCCAACGTCACACTCTGGGACGACTTCTATTTCCCCGGCGGCGAGCCGGATTTCGTCGCCGTGCCATTCGATCACCCGCTCTACATCCTCTATTCCAGCGGCACCACCGGCGTGCCCAAATGCATCATCCACGGCACCGGCGGCACGCTGCTGCAACACGTCAAGGAACACGGCCTGCATTGTGATCTTGGTCCCGGCGAGCGCCTGTTCTACTACACCACCTGCGGCTGGATGATGTGGAACTGGCTGGTATCGGCGCTGGCGGTGGGCAGTTCGGTGGTGCTGTACGACGGCTCGCCGTTCGAACCTGAAGCGCAGCGGCTGATCGACCTGATCGACGACGAGCGCATCAGCGTCTTCGGCACCAGCCCCAAGTTCCTCGCGACCCTGGAGAGCAGCGGCGTCAAACCCGTGCAAAGCCACGACCTGAGCAGCCTGAAAACCATTCTGTGCACCGGCTCGGCGCTGTCGCCGCAGAGCTACGACTACGTCTACCGCGACTTCAAGCCTGACGTTTGCCTGGCCTCGATGTCCGGCGGCACCGACATCATTTCCTGCTTCGCAAACGGCAATCCCTTGCAACCCGTGCGCCGTGGAAAAATGCAGGGCAAGAGCCTGGGCATGGCGGTCGAAGTGTGGAATGACGAAGGGCAGTCAGTGATCGGCGAAAAAGGTGAGTTGGTGTGCACCCGACACTTCCCGGCGATGCCGATAGGTTTGTGGAACGACCCCGATGGCGAAAAGCTGCGCGCCTCCTACTTCAGCCAGTTTCCGGGCGTCTGGGCCCAGGGCGATTACGCCGAGCAGTTGCACGATGGCGGGATGATGATCCACGGACGCTCCGACGCCGTACTCAACCCCGGCGGCGTGCGGATCGGCACGGCGGAAATCTATCGGCAGGTGGAAAAGCTCCCGCAGGTGATCGACAGCGTGGCCATCGGTCAGCAGTGGCAGGACGATGTGCGAGTAGTGTTGTTTGTACGCCTGCAAGAGGGCGTAACACTGGATGAAGCGCTGCAACAGCAGATCCGCCAGGTGATCCGTTCCAACACCACGCCACGCCATGTGCCGGCCAAGATTGTCGCAGTGACCGACATTCCACGGACCATCAGCGGCAAGATCGTCGAGCTGGCGGTGCGCAATGTGGTGCACGGCCAAAAAGTAAAAAACACAGACGCCCTGGCCAACCCCGAAGCCCTGGAGCAATACCGCAACCGCCCCGAGCTCCAGACCTGACGCAATCCCCTGTAGGAGCGAGCACGCTCGCGATGGAGGTCCAGACACCGCGGGGCATCAGGTTGCCAGCGTTATCGTTGACGACCATCGCGAGCATGCTCGCTCCTACAGGGGGTTGTGTCAGTCCACGAGGCCCCAGTCACCGGGAGTGGATTCGCTGTGCAACTTCAGCCGCAGGCGCAAGTTGTTGGCCGAATCGGCATGCTTGAGCGCCTCGTCAGCGGTGATCGCCCCCTCCACCACCAACCCATACAACGCCGCATCAAACGTCTGCATCCCCTGCGCCTCGGACTTCTCCATGATTTCCTTGAGTTCGCCCAGCCGATTGAGGCGAATCAGATCGCCGACGGTCGGCGTCCCCAGCAGCACCTCCACCGCCACCCGACGTCCACCATCGAGTGAGCGCACCAGCCGTTGCGATACGAAAGCCTTGAGGTTATTGCCAAGGTCATGAAGCAACTGCCCCCGCCGTTCCTCCGGGAAGAAATTGATCACGCGGTCCAGCGCCTGGCTCGCGTTGTGAGCGTGCAAGGTGGAGATCACCAGATGCCCGGTATCGGCGAAGGCCAGCGCGTGTTCCATGGTTTCGCGGTCACGGATTTCGCCGATCAGCACCACGTCCGGCGCCTGGCGCAGCGTGTTCTTCAGGGCCATGTGGAAACTTCGGGTATCCACACCCACTTCACGCTGGTTGATGATCGAGTGCTTGTGCCGATGGATGAACTCGATGGGGTCCTCTATGGTGACGATGTGCCCGCGGCTGTGCCGGTTGCGGTAATCGATCAGCGCCGCCAGCGACGTGGACTTGCCGGAGCCGGTGGCACCGACGAACAGCATCAGCCCTTGCTTGAGCATGACGGTCTTGAGCAGCACCGGCGGCATCTTCAGGTCTTCGTAGCGCGGAATGTCGAGCTTGACGTTGCGTATCACCATCGACACGTCATTGCGCTGCTTGAAGATATTGACCCGAAATCGGCCGACCCCGGTCACGGACATCGCCAGGTTCATTTCCAGTTCACGATCGAACTCGAGGCGCTGTTCGGCGTCCATGATGGAGGCGGCCATGACAGCAATTTCCCCCGGTTTGAACGCTTGCTCCGACAGCGGCGTAAGTACACCTTCAAAGCGCGCACTGGGTGGCGCACCGGTAGACAGATAAAGGTCGGATCCATCCTGGCTGGCCAGTCTTTTTAATAACGCATCGATTTCCATGGCAAAAAGCACCCGCGAAGCATTCAATTGAAAGAAACGACCCGGACCGGATCGCAGCGAGAAACGCTCGATAACAGAGTAGACGCCTCTAACCCGACCATTGTTCATGAAATATCTTCTTGGAAATCTCGATGAGTGCAGCACCGACCGCCAGCGATGCCCAAGCCCTGATTGCCCGGCTCGACTGGGCGAACAGCCCTCTGGGTGACGCCAGCACCTGGCCGCAGAGCCTGCGTACCGCCGTGGACATCGTGATTCATTCGCCGATGCCGATGCTGTTGCTCTGGGGACCGCAGTTGACCCAGATCTACAACGACGGCTTCGCTCTGCTCTCCGGCAGCAAGCATCCGCACGCTTTCGGACAACCGACGCACCTGATCTGGCCAGAACTTAGAGACTTTGCCGACCCCATTTACAGCGCCGTCCTACAAGGCCAGGTGCGTAGCTACAGTGAACAACGCTTCACCCTGCAGCGTGACGGCAAGGATTCCGACTTCTGGCTCGACCTGACCTATAGCCCCATCCGCGACGAAAAGGCCGAGGTCGCCGGGATTCTGGTCACCGCCATCGAGACCAACGAGCGCCGGCGCATCGCCCTGGAACTGGAACAACGCTCGGCCGCCAGCCTCAAGGCGCAACGGGAAACCGAGGAACGCCTGCAACTGGCCCTGGCCGCCACCGACGCGGTGGGCACCTGGGACTGGGACATCGGCGAGGACCGCTTCATAGCCGACGCGCGTTTCGCGCAATTGCACGGCATCGATCCCGCCAAGGCCGGGCAACTGCCGATCAGCGCCTATCTGCACGCGGTACACCCGGAGGACCGCGCCCTGGTCGCCCACGGCATCAAGCGCTGCATTACCGAAGGCAGCGAATACACCGAGGAGTATCGTCTGCAATCCGATGGGCAACTGCGCTGGGTGTTCGCCCGGGGGCGCTGCTACAAGGATCACCATGATCGGCCGATCCGTTTCCTCGGCGCCGCCCTGGACCTGACCGAACGCAAGAACACCGAGCAGGCGCTGCGCCAGAGCCAGACCGAATTGCAGCTGATCATCAACGCCATGCCGATCCTGATCAGCTACGTCGACCGCGAGGAACGCTTTCGCCTGAACAACTCCGCCTATCTGGACTGGTACGGCCTGACACCGCAGGAGCTTTACGGCCAGACCATCCGCGAAGTGCTCGGTGATGAGGGCTACGCATTGCGCGCCGAGCACATTGCCCAGGCGCTGTCCGGCAAGCCCTGTTGTTTCAGCATAAACACTCCGCACCGCGACGGCAGCATCCGCCACGCGTTGATGAACTATCTGCCGCGTCACGGGGCGGACGGCGCGGTGAATGGCTTCTACATCTTTGTGATCGACGAAACCGAGCGCAAACACACCGAGGAAGCCCTGCGTAATCTCAACGAGACCCTTGAAGAACGGGTCGCCGCCCGCACCCAGCAACTGGCCGAAACCAATCAGCGCCTGCAAAACGAGATGTTCGAGCGCGAACGCGCTGAAGATGCCCTGCGCCACGCGCAGAAAATGGAAGCGGTCGGCCAACTCACCGGCGGCATCGCTCATGACTTCAACAACATGCTGACCGGAATCATCGGCAGCCTCGATCTGATGCAGCGCTACATTGCCGACGGGCGCATCGAGGAAATCGCCCGGTTCACCGAAGCGGCGGTGTCCTCGGCCAACCGCGCCGCCGCCCTCACCCATCGCCTGCTGGCGTTCTCCCGGCGTCAGTCGCTGGACCGCAAGCCGCTCAATGCCAACGACCTGATCCACTCACTGGAAGACCTGTTCAGCCGCACCAAGGGCGACCACATCGTGCTCAAACTGCAACTGGCCGAGAACCTCTGGCCAGTAAGCACCGATGTCAGCCAGCTGGAAAACGCCCTGCTGAACTTGGTGATCAACGCCCGGGACGCGATGCCAGATGGCGGCGAATTGCGCATCGAAACCGCCAACGTCTATCTCGACGGCAGCGACGTCAACATCCTTGAGCCGGTCAAGGCCGGCGATTACCTGATGATTGCTGTGAGCGACAACGGCACCGGCATGACCCCCAAGGTGCTGGCCAAGGCGTTCGATCCGTTTTTCACCACCAAGCCCATCGGCCAAGGCACGGGACTGGGGTTGTCGATGATCTACGGCTTTGCCCAGCAGTCGGGCGGCCACGTCAGTTTGTTCAGCATGCCGGGCCAGGGCACCAGCGTGCGCCTGTTTCTGCCGCGCCTGCATGACATGGAATCGGAGGATGTGTTGTCGCCAGTGATCAGTGAGGCGCCGCCGGCGATTGCCGGGGAAACCGTGGTGCTGGTGGAGGACGATCCGGCGGTGCGCATGCTGGTGCTGAGCCTGCTCAAGGAGCTGGGTTATCGCGCCTTTGAGGCCGAAGACGCGAAGACTGCCCTGCCCTTGCTCGAATCGGACATGCGGGTCGACCTGCTGGTGACCGATGTCGGCCTGCCGGGCATGAATGGTCGGCAACTGGCGGAAATCGCCCGTCAACACCGGCCGCAGATCAAGGTGCTGTTCATGACCGGTTATGCGCAGATGGCCGCGGAACGCGGAGGATTTCTCGAAGAAGGCATGGACATGGTGGCCAAGCCGTTTTCCATCGATCTGTTGGCCAACAAGATTCGCACGATGATCGGCCAATCCAAGTGAGTTAGGGCATAATCGCGCGCCCCGCTGTAAACCCAGTCAACAGGTAACTGCCTCATGAAAGCTCAAGCCCGCCACATTCTGGTGAAAACCGCCGAAGAAGCCGAGCAACTCAAGCAACGCATCGCCAAGGGCGAAGCGTTCGATGTGCTGGCCAAGAAGTACTCCACCTGCCCGTCCGGCAAACGCGGCGGCGATCTGGGTGAAGTGCGGCCGGGGCAGATGGTCGGGGTGATCGATGCGGTGATCTTCAAGAAACCGCTGCGGGTGGTGCATGGGCCGATCAAGAGCAAGTTCGGGTATCACCTGGTGCAGGTGTTTTTCCGGGATTGATATGGTTGGCTTTCGGACGTATTCGCGAGCAAGCCCGCTCCCACAGGGGATTTGTGTCGGATGATATTTTGTGTTCAACACAGCACCAATGTGGGAGCGGGCTTGCTCGCGAACCGATGGCGCAGCCAGCGGCCATTCAGTAACTATCTGGGAATCAACGCCCCAGGCACCTGAATCACCCGGCTCGCCAACCGATGCCCCGCCTCTGCCGCTTCGACCGCACTGCCACCCTTGAGCCGGCTGGCCAGGTACGCCGCACTGAACGAATCCCCCGCCGCCGTGGTGTCCACCACCCGCTCGACCTTCTGCGCCGGCACTTCGAACGACTCGCCAGCACAACGAATCAGACAGGCCTCGGCACCGCGCTTGAGCACCACCTCGGGCGTGCCGATCTGCTCGTAGGCCTCGAACACCGCATCACAATCGGCGAAATGGAACAGCGCCTGCTCGTCATCGACGGTCAACAGCGCCAGGTCGACATACGGCAACACGCTGCGATAGGCCGCCCGCGCTTCCTCGATCGAGGCCCACAGCCGTGGCCGGTAGTTGTTGTCGAAGACAACCCGCGCATCGCGCTGGCGGGCTTCGATCAGGGTTTGCAGCAATCGCTCACGGCCTTTCGCGCCGAGCACCGCCAGGGTGATGCCGCTGAAATACAACACGTCGTAATCGGGTAGCGCCGCCAGGATCGGCTCGGCGGCCGGGGTGGTGAAGCAGTCGCGCACTGCCGCTTCGTTGCGCCAGTAAAGGAATCGGCGCTCGCCGGCGGCGTCGGTCTGGATGCAGTACAGCCCCGGCAGACGGCCGGGCAAACGCTGGACCATGTCCAGGCCGATGTTTTCAGCGGCCCAGCTCTGGCACATGGCGTCGCTGAAGCTGTCATCGCCGAGGGCGGTGACGTAGTCGACGCTGCCGGCAGTGCCCAGTTCGCGGGCCAGGTAGACGGCGGTGTTCAGGGTATCGCCGCCGAAGCTCTGTTGCAGACTGCCATCGGCGCGGTGCTGCAACTCGATCATGCATTCGCCGATGAGGGCGATGCGGGGGGTGTTGATGGTGTTCATCTGTGGAGTCTCTGGTGTTGCGGTGGTGTCTGGGC
>NZ_JAIQWX010000227.1 GCF_020164475.1 Pseudomonas sp. REP124
GCGGGCAAGCCTCGCTCCCACAGACAAGCGGTTCGCAGAAATTTCAGTTAAGCGGCGGGCAAAAAAAAGCCGCCCATAAAGGGCGGCGGGAAAAGCACGCGGTGTATGCCGTCAGTATTGCGGCAGCAAGGTTACAAATTCATTACGGCCAGATCTTCAGTAAACCTGCGGCACAATGATTTCCGGCGGCGTCGGGTTGCGCGAGTAGTCTTCCTGACGCACACGCTCCGGCAGTTCGATCGCTGGCAACTCCACTTCCTCATACGGCATCTGGCTCAGCAGGTGATGAATGCAGTTGAGCCGCGCCTTTTTCTTGTCGTCAGCCTGCACCACCCACCACGGGGCTTCGGCGATGTGGGTGCGTTCGAGCATGATTTCCTTGGCCTTGGTGTAGGCCTCCCAGCGCCGGCGGGATTCCAGGTCCATGGGGCTGAGTTTCCATTGCTTGAGCGGGTCGTGAATGCGGCTCAAAAAGCGCAAATGCTGTTCCTGATCGGAAATCGAGAACCAGTACTTGATCAACTGAATGCCGGAGCGCGCGAGCATCCGCTCAAACTCAGGGACGGTGCGGAAGAACTCTTCGTACTGGTCTTCGTTACAGAAGCCCATCACTTGCTCGACACCGGCGCGGTTGTACCAGCTGCGGTCGAACAGGACGATTTCACCGGCGGCCGGCAGGTGCGAGACATAACGCTGGAAGTACCACTGGGTGCGTTCGCGGTCGTTGGGCGCGGGCAGGGCGGCAACTCGGCAGACCCGCGGGTTGAGCCTTTGGGTGATGCGCTTGATCACGCCACCTTTGCCCGCCGCATCGCGACCTTCGAACAGAATCACCACCTTGTGCCCGGTTTTCACCACCCAGCTCTGCAGCTTCACCAGTTCGCCCTGCAGGCGAAACAGCTCGCTGAAGTACTGCCGGCGCTCCTGCCGTTGCGGGCTGTCGCCCAGGTGATCGCTGAACAGTGCGCCGAGGTCGTGATCGTCCTCCATCAACTCCAGTTCCAGTTCTTCGTCACTGTGGTCGAGCAGCTCGCGGTGGATGCGTTGCATCAGGGTGTCGTTGGTCAACAGCATGGTCAGAACTCCGACGAAGGTGGAAATCAGCATGCTATGTCGGGGTATGTGACGGTGTAGTGACGAACAGGTGATGGCAGATTTAATTGGCTTGTCATCGGGATGTCACCGAGTACGTGGCAGGATCGTCGCGAATAGCTTCAGCGTGCGGTGCAACGCCGCTGCCGGGCCGACAAGAAAAACTGCCAGGAACCTCAACCATGAAAGGTGACGCCTCCCTTTTTGCTGCCATTGACCTGGGCTCCAATGCGTTTCGCCTGATGATCGGCCAGCCGGTCAAGCGTAACCAGGCGTTCATGATTCGCGAGCTGAAAACCCTGCGTGAGCCTGTGCGCTTGGCCGAAGGGTTTCAGGGCGGGGCGCTGGATGAGCTTGCACTGGATCGCGGCTGGCAGGCGCTGGCGCGCTTCGGCAAGAAACTGCGAGGTTTTGAGCAAGGGCGAGTGCGGGCCGTTGCAACCAGCGCGTTGCGCGAAGCGGAAAATGCCGATCTGTTCCTGGCCAGCGCCGAACGCCACCTGGGGTTTCCCATCGACGTCATCTCCGGGCAGGAAGAAGCCCGACTGGTCTATGCCGGCGTGGCCCACCGAAATCCCTGTGCCGAGAGCATGCGGCTGGTGGTGGATGTCGGCGGCGGCTCGACCGAGCTGATTCTGGGGCGGGGCAGTGAGCCGCTGGTCTCCCAGAGTATCGCCATCGGCAGCGGCACTTTCGGTGCACGCTACTTTGCCGGCGGACGCATCACCGCCCAGGCGCTGCTCGAAGCGGAGCTGGTCGCTACCCTAGAGTTCGACAAGGTTGCCCGTCGCTATCGTGCCCAGGGTTGGCAGCAGACCATTGGTTCTTCAGGCACGGCACGCATGCTGGCTCGGATTCTCATGCCAATGGCCTCAACGATCCAGGCCAGGACGGCATCACCTACAGCGGTTTGTTGCGTCTGTCGTTGCGGCTGCTGGAAGTGGGGCACGTGAAGAAGCTCAAGCTGGCGGGGTTGCAGGCCCATCGCATGAGCATCCTGCCGGGTGGGTTGGTGCTGATGCTGGCGGCATTCAAGGTGTTCGGCATCAACCACATGACTCCGTCGGAGCCGGGCCTGCGTTTTGGTGTCCTTCACGGCCTCATGTCGCGGCACTGAAGTACACATCCCCCCTGTAGGAGCGAGCATGCTCGCGATGGACGTCAACGATAACGCTGGCTGCCTGACACCCCACGGTGAATGTGCCTCCATCGCGAGCATGCTCGCTCCTACAGTGGGGCGGTGAACGGTTTTAGCGACCAGCCGCATCCGCCAACGCCGCCACCACCTGCTTCTCGATTTCCTTCTCATCCAGCCCACGCCCGAAATGCTTCAGGTAGCGCCCCTGGCTGTCGAGCAGGAACAGAATGGTCGAGTGATCCATCATGTAATCCCCCGGCTTGTCCCCGGTGGGCACTTTCTTGTAGTACACGTGATAGGCATCGGTGATGCGTGTGATTTCCTGCGCCGAGCCGGTCAGCCCGACGAAATCGCTGGCGAAGTAATTCACGTATTCCTTGAGCTTTTTCGGCGTGTCCCGCTCGGGGTCGATGGTCACGAAGATCGGCCGTACGCTGATGCCTTGCTGCTGTTGCAACTGGCGACTGATGCGGGCCATTTTCGCAAGGTCGGTCGGGCAGATCGCGGGGCAGGTCATGAAGCCGAAATACAGCAGCGCCGGCTGGCCAAAACTGCGCTCGTTGACCCGCTGGCCATTCTGGTTGGTCAACTGGAACGGTCCGCCGATATCGGTGCGGGTCGCGGCCAGGGTGCTCGCGGTCATTGCCGTCAACAGCAGTGCTATCAGCCACTTCATCCTTTAAAAACCTCCGGAATAGGTCACCGCCAGGCCGACCAGCTCGGACATCTGGCCGTCCTCTTTCTGGGTGCCGGCGGACACCCCGAGCTTGATCTGGCCGGTAATGTTGTAAGTCACGCTCAGCTCGTTCAGATAATCCTGGCGATCCGCGCCACCCGTTGATTCGCGATGCTTGTCGGTGCGGGTTGCGCCGACGGACCAGTCGCCGAAATCGAAGGTCAGCGAGGTGGTCAGGTAGCGGGTGTCGTTGCCCTTGATCCCGCCTTCGCTTTCCACATCGGCGAACTCGATGAAAGGCACGATATCGAAGTACCGCCCCTCCAGCGTTGGCTCAAGATCGGTGCTCGGCTCCCAGGCCCAGATGTAGCGGGCCGAAGCGATCTTGATGGTCTCATCGTCCTCGCCCGGCGGCGTGGCTTGCGTCTCGTCCTCGGCCTGTTTGTTGAACATGTAGCCGGCCTGCATTTCCAGATACGGAATCGCCGGAATCGCCAGCCAGTTCACCGTCACCGCATAGGAGTCGAGCTTGCCGGTGTTGGAAGGGCCGCCGTCGCTGCGCTCCAGCTTCTCGCCATGGCGCAAGTACGGGCGACCGAGGAATGAATTGTCCGCGGTGTAGATGCTGACGTTCGGCTCGATCATCCCCAGGCGCTGGTCGAAAAAGCGGTAAGCAACCGTCCCGCCGAGCATGCCGTCCAGATCGTAGGTGCTGACGAAATCCTCGGTGTACAGGCCGGGTGCCTGGTCCTGGGCGCGCCCGAAGGGCACGTGGTATTTGCCGACCATGAACGCCGAGTTGGCGTTGTTCTGGTAGTAGTTCAGATCATTGATCACCAGGCCCACGTCCTCGAAGAAACGCTTCTGCCCTGGCTCCGGCCCGTCGATGGGGTTGATCTCGGCGGACAGCTGGATCTGCTGGTCATGGGTGAAGCGGAAGTAGAAGGTCGCGTTGATGTCCGGGTAGGCGTCCGTGCTGTTGCGATTGCCGCCCTGGGGCGAGTCGGAATGCACGTGGTCGTATTGGAAGGTCGCGTCGTAATCCATGCCGACGTTGGGGTACTGCCCGTCATCGGCCAGGGTGGCTTCGACGCCGCACACCGATCCCATCACTAACATTGCCAGGCGATAGTTGTTCATGGCGCGAACCCCTTATCGACCTGCGACTTGACCAGCGGGCTGGACGCTTTCGGGTCCTGTCCGGTGTTGCGCAGGTAGGAGCACAACTGGTTGTTTTCACCGTACAGGCCGCCCAAAGGTTCGAGCTTGACCGCCTGCTCGTAGTCCTCCGGCTTGACCACCTGAATCGCCTGCATCATGCCGCCGTCCTCGTGTTCGAGGATGTGGCAGTGGTAGACGAACTTGCCGAGGATCACCGGATCGCGGAAGGGGATGCGCACGGTGATCGAGCCGGTGGCGGGGATGAACACGTTGTCGCGGTAGCCGCTGAACTCCACCTTCTTGCCGTTGATCTCGGTGACCTGGAAATCGACCTGGTGGATGTGGAACTGGTGCAGTTCCTGGGATGGATTGAACAGCCGCCACTCTTCGACATCGCCGAGTTTCACCGTGGTGTTGACCCGGTCCAGCTCGAAGCGCGTGCCGTTGATGAGGAACGCGTTAGGGTCGGTGTCAGAGTCCTGGAAGGCGAACTGGCGGGTCTTGTTCACCGCGATCTTGCTGAAGTCTTCGGCGGGCGGGTAGGCGCTGGTGATCTGTTTGGTCGCGACCTGCGCGCCGCTGGAACGCAGGATCGCCAGCTTGGCCGCCGGGTACTGATCGCCCGCCGGCCCGGTGTTGCCTGAACCTGCTTCGATTTCATAGGTGCCGGCTGGCGGCCCGACCACCAGCACGCTGAAGCGCGCCGACGGCCCGATCAGTACCTGTTTGGCATCGACTCGACGGGTCACGGTATTGCCGTCGCGGGACAGCACCTGCATCGTCTGGCCATTGATCTTGATGCGGAAGTACTGGTTGGCGGCAATGTTAATGAAGTGCCAGAGCTGGGTTTCCCCGGGCTTGATGTCGATGGTGGGCACTTCCTGGCCATTGATCGTGCGGATCGACGGTGCGCTGGTGATGATCTCGCTGGCGACTTTGCCGGTCAGGGTTTTCTGGAAGTTGCGCAGCACCAGCACCTGTTCCTTGATGCCCTTGAGTTCGGGGAAGGGGTCGAGCATGCCATCCACCAGAATCGGCCCGGCGATCCCCGCCGAGACCTGACGCTGGGAGCCGCCGTGGAAATGGCTGTGATACCAGTAGGCGCCGGGGCTGTGAGCCAGCGGCAACTTGACGTTGTACTCGCCGACCTTGTGCGGTGGGGTCACGCGGAAAATATTGTCGCCTTCGTCCAGTGGCGACACCTGCATGCCGTGGAAATGCAGATTGGTGATTTCGTCCATGCGGTTGTCCAGGCGAATCGCCATGGTTCCGCCCGGCCGGGTGCGAATCAGTGGCGAATCGTAATCGCCGTTGAACACCAGGGACACGTAGCGCTCATTGCCCACATTCACCTGCTGCTCGGCCGCCGTCAGCGTGGCATGGGTCACGCCGCTGGCATCGTAGGTGAACTCGGGGTTCTGCCGCAGAGGTGGCGAGGCGGGCTCGCTGGCGTGCTGCGTTGAGCAACCGGTCAACGCGATAGCCAGAAGGCTCGCGCGCAGTGCAAGGGGACGGACGCTGAAAGCTCTGGGCATGATCGCGACCTTCGTTGGCCTGCCGATGAACTACGAATGCAGTTCGCCTGTGTGTTGCCTGTGTGTTGCCGTAGCTGAGCCGCGGCCACACCGCGCCAACCCGCATCCTGTATGAGATACAGGCTGTTGCGCGCAACTTTTCGCAGTCTAGAACAGCAATGATGGCACGCAAGTTTTTGCGAATTTCTGCTATTCACTATCCGATGAGTTGCATCTTTCAGAAGTTAAACCTGTCATTTACATCAGTGGGCGATGCAAAGGCTGGTTATCAAATAGTGTTGTTTTGTTGAAACAGTCAGAGATCTTTCTTCTCCTCTTTATCAAGATGTTTGTCTTCCTTGTGCCGTTCTTTATCCAGTTTCTTTGCTTCCTTATCGATATCTTTTCCATCGCGATCGACATCGTGGTCCAGGTCTCGCATGCCGTCGCGGACGTCTTTCTCGATATCGTCTTCGGCGTGGGCGATACCGATGTAAGACGTTGCACCGGTGATTAACAATGAGGCGATGAGGACTGTTCTGAGTACGCGCATTTTTGAAGGCTCCTTTTCTGATTGGGCTATTGCTTGCATTAGAGAATAAAAACTAGTTGCAACGACTGGTTTACGCCAAGCCATTGGTCGTTTGGGCAAGTGCACCGGCTATCAGAATTTCGCCTGCAGGGCGGGCCGATTCAAAGGTGTGGATTACGCTAATCGGGGCCCGTTCTTTGTGATGACGAGGTGTATCAATGACAGCCGAGCGCAACAGTTCGCTGGATGACGATATCTGCGTCCACATCTTCGCCTCGTCCGGGGCGATGGTGGGGGTTTGTCTGACGGTGGTGGGGATTCTTCGGGTGGTGATCAATATTCGCCAGGAGGATTTGATCGGGCAGAATCTGTTGGCGGTCAATGCGATCATTTATCTGATGACCTGTTTGATTGCGTATTGGGCGCTGCGTACGCGCAGGGCCAAACGTAATCATCGGTTGGAGCGGATTGCGGATGGGTTGTTTTTGTTTGGGCTGACGCTTACGACTGTTACTACGGTGTTCATTACGATTGCCATGTCTACGGCTTGAAAGAGGTTCCTGTGGCTTGCCCGCGTCCTGTTTTCTCGGGTGTCCCCCGTTCAACTGTGGGAGCTGGCTTGCCAGCGATGGCGGCCTGATAACCGACCTGACTCTTGTGGATGTACTCGGTTCAATTGTGGGAGCGAGCCTGCTCGCGATGCTTTTGGGTACATATCCATTTTTGCGGTAACGGCCGCTATTGGTTCCGCCCTTACGGCGGGTCACTTGGAAAAGCGCCAAGTAACCAAGCGCTTTTATCCCCTGACGTACGGCCCTTCGCTTAGGCTCAGGGTTCCCTCGCTCCGGTCCTGCTCCGTGGGCCCGCCGCCATCGGCCATCCATGGCCGGGGGCGGCTAACCCGGC
>NZ_JAIQWX010000228.1 GCF_020164475.1 Pseudomonas sp. REP124
AAAAATCCTCAGGCCTTCTGCTCAAACGCCACATAAATCTTGCGGCAAGGCTCCAGCACTTCCCAGGTCCCGCGGAAACCTGCCGGGATCACGAAGCGATCGCCCACCCGCAGGGTCTTGGCATTGCCATCCAGATCGCGCAGTACGGAAACCCCCTGCACGATCTCGCAGTATTCGTGTTCGGTGAAGTTCACCGTCCAGTGGCCGACGGCGCCTTCCCACACACCAGCATTCAACTGGCCGCAAGGGCTGTTGTAGTGGTTGTACACCACTTGCTCCGGATCGCCCTTGAGCACCTTCGCCGGGTCAGGGCGGTAGCGTTCGGCGGCGGTGGTGGCCTGGCTGAAGTCGACGATGTTCTGGATGCTCATTGTTGTATTCCCCCGTGAATGCGACGCGAGTGGTAGATAGATCGAGAGTCTATGTTTATTAAATTGAACGTCGCAAGGCCGTTTGCCAGCCTTATGTCAAATATATTGAAACTTCACCTGCCGCTGGTTTAGGGTGGCGGATGCCCTGAGCCGAAAAGCAGGCTGGACGGGCGGAATTCCTGACAGCGCCCGCGAAGAACGCGGGTGTCGTATTCAACAAGAGGAGGACACTCGTATGACCACCCTGACTCGTGCCGACTGGGAACAAAAGGCTCGCGACCTGAAGATCGAAGGCCGCGCTTACCTCAATGGCGAGTACACCGACGCCGTTTCCGGCGAGACGTTCGAGTGCATCAGCCCGGTCGATGGCCGTCTGCTGGGCAAGATTGCCAGCTGTGACGCCGCCGACGCCCAGCGCGCTGTGGAAAACGCTCGCGCCACCTTCAATTCCGGCGTCTGGTCGCGCCTGGCGCCGACCAAGCGCAAAGCCACCATGATCCGCTTCGCCGGCCTGCTGAAAAAGCACGCCGAGGAACTGGCCCTGCTTGAAACCCTGGACATGGGCAAGCCGATCAGCGATTCGCTCTACATCGACGTTCCCGGCGCGGCGCAAGCCCTGAGCTGGAGCGGCGAAGCCATCGACAAAATCTACGACGAAGTGGCGGCCACCCCGCACGATCAACTGGGTCTGGTGACCCGTGAGCCGGTGGGCGTGGTCGCGGCCATCGTGCCGTGGAACTTCCCGCTGATGATGGCCTGCTGGAAACTGGGCCCTGCGCTGTCGACCGGTAACTCGGTAATCCTCAAGCCTTCGGAAAAATCCCCGCTGACCGCCATCCGTATCGCGGCGCTAGCCGTCGAGGCCGGCATTCCGAAAGGCGTGCTGAACGTGCTGCCAGGCTACGGCCACACCGTCGGCAAGGCCCTGGGCCTGCACAACGACGTCGACACCCTGGTGTTCACCGGTTCGACCAAGATCGCCAAGCAACTGATGATCTACGCCGGCGAGTCGAACATGAAGCGCATCTGGCTGGAAGCCGGCGGCAAGAGCCCGAATATCGTGTTCGCCGATGCTCCGGACCTGCAGGCGGCGGCCGAAGCCGCAGCGGGCGCCATCGCGTTCAACCAGGGCGAGGTCTGCACCGCGGGCTCGCGTCTGCTGGTGGAGCGTTCCATCAAGGACAAATTCCTGCCGCTGGTGATCGAGGCGCTGAAAACCTGGAAGCCGGGCAACCCGCTGGATCCGGCGACCAACGTCGGTGCGCTGGTGGACACCCAGCAGATGAATACCGTGCTGTCCTACATCGAGTCCGGTCATGCCGATGGCGCCAAGCTGGTGGCCGGTGGCAAGCGGACCTTGCAGGAATCCGGTGGCACCTACGTCGAACCGACGATTTTCGACGGCGTGAGCAACGCGATGAAGATCGCCCAGGAAGAGATCTTCGGCCCGGTGCTGTCGGTCCTGACCTTCGACAACGCCGAAGAAGCCGTGGCCATCGCCAACGACACCCCGTACGGCCTGGCCGCTGCGGTATGGACCGCCGACATCTCCAAGGCCCACCTGACCGCCCGTGCCCTGCGTGCCGGTAGCGTCTGGGTCAACCAGTACGACGGCGGCGACATGACTGCACCGTTCGGTGGCTTCAAGCAGTCCGGCAACGGTCGCGACAAGTCGCTGCACGCGTTCGACAAGTACACCGAGCTGAAGGCGACCTGGATCAAGTTGTAAGCCAGTGAGGGAGCCTGGCGATCCGTCAGGCTCCTGAACCACGCAAATCCCATGTGGGAGCGGGCTTGCTCGCGAATTCGGTGTGTCATTCAGCACAGATGTTGACTGACAGGCCGCATTCGCGAGCAAGCCCGCTCCCACATTTGTTATGCGTAGTCTGAAAAAATAATTATCCACAGGAGCGTGGAACATGCGTTGGGCGACGTATTTCGCCGTGTTGGCGTCTGTCTTGAGTGTCGGCCTGGCCCTGGGCGTCAGCATGCCGCTGGTGTCGTTTCGCCTGGAAAGCTGGGGTTATGGCTCCTTCGCAATTGGCGTGATGGCGGCCATGCCGGCCATCGGCGTGCTGTTGGGCGCGAAGATTTCCAGTCACCTGGCGGCGCGCTTCGGCACAGCCAACCTGATGCGTATGTGTCTGTGGGGCGGGGCGCTGTCCATCGGATTGCTGGCGCTGTTGCCGAGTTATCCGGTGTGGCTGGCGCTGCGGCTGATGATCGGGGTGGTCCTGACCCTGGTGTTCATCCTCGGCGAGAGCTGGATCAACCAGCTGGTGGTCGAGGAATGGCGTGGGCGATTGGTGGCGCTGTACGGCAGCAGCTACGCGCTCAGCCAGTTGGCCGGGCCGATACTGCTAGGCGTGCTGGGCACTGAACATGATTACGGATTCTGGGTTGGCGTCGGTCTGCTGATGGCGTCGCCGTTCCTGTTGCTGGGTCGCAGCGGCGCGCCCAACAGCGAAGCCTGCAGCGTGACCTTCGGGGATTTGTTCAGCTTCTGCCGCGGCCTGCCGGCGATTGGCTGGGCGGTGTCGCTGTTCGCCGCCTTCGAAGCGATGATCCTGACCCTGCTGCCGGTGTATTGCCTGCAGCAAGGCTTTACCACAGAGATCGCTCTGGCGATGGTCAGCACCGTAGTAGTCGGGGATGCGTTGCTGCAACTGCCCATCGGCGCCCTGGCGGACCGCATCTCGCGACGCTCCCTGTTCACCGGTTGTGCCGTGGTCCTGCTGGTATCGAGCCTGACCATTCCGCTGCTGCTCGACACGCTGCTGATCTGGCCGCTATGGGTGCTGTTCGGTGCCAGTGCCGGCGGGTTGTTTACCTTGTCGCTGATCCTGATCGGCGAGCGTTATCGCGACGATGCGCTGGTTCGGGCCAATGCGCACATTGCTCAGTTGTGGGGGATCGGTTGTCTGCTGGGGCCGCTGATTGCCGGGGCGGGCAGCCAGTGGATCAGCGGGCATGCGTTGCCGTTGCTGATGGCGGCGGGTGCGTTCGGGTTGGTGATTCTGCTGTCGCGGCAGGGGGCGTTTGGGTCGGTTCAGGCTGCATGATTTTTTGCAGCAGCTGCCGCAGATGCTACAACATCCGCTCTAGCCCCACGGTATTGCTCAGCCAGGCATTGAAGCGCCGCCACCAACTGCCAGGCTCCTTGGTCAGGGTGTGCATCTTGCCATCGTCCTCGGTGACCCAGACCACCTGGTCATTCTCCAGTTTCGCCTGATAACTCAAGGCCGGCGCCATGCCCTGTAGCGCCAGTTCGCGCACGCGGGCTGCGAGTTCCGGGCTGTCCACCAGTACGCCGACTTCGGTGTTCCACAGCACCGAGCGCGGGTCGAAGTTGAACGAGCCGATAAAGGCCTTTTTCTGATCGAAGACGATCGCCTTGCTGTGCAGGCTCGAATCGGAATCTCCGTAGGACTTGGTGGAAAACAGCCGAGGCCCGCTACCACCATCATCACCGGGCTGGCGCCGCAGTTCGAAAAGCTGCACGCCGTGCTCCAGCAACGCCTTGCGATAAGGCGCATAGCCGCCATGCACCGCCGGCACGTCCGTGGCTTCCAGGGCGTTGGTCAGCAATCGCACCGACACCCCGGCATCGGCGCGCCCCGTCAGATACACCAGCCCCGGCTGACCCGGTACGAAATAGGCCGACACCATGATCAGCTCCTTGCTGACCCCGTTGAGCTCCGGCGCCAACTGGGTAGTCAGCAGCAGTTGCGGGTCCGGTTCATCCTTGGCCAGCACCTTGCTCGGCGCATCCCACAAGGCCTGGTTCCAGGCCCAGATCAGTTCATTGCGCCAGATGTCCAGACGCGGATCGGTGGCGAAGGCCATCAGTTGCTGATAGAGCGCGTGGTTCTGCTTGCGCGATTCTTCCAGGGATTGTTCCAGGCGGGTGCGGAAATCCCGCAGGTCCTTGGCGGTCGGTTTGCTGGAGACGAACGTATCGATCGGTTTGCTCAGGGCGCTGTTCCAGTACTGGTCGAAACTGTGGCCCAACTGTTCTGCCACCGGGCCGACACCCAGAATGTCGATGTCCGTGAAGTTCAAATTGGGCTCGGCATCGAAATACTCGTCCCCCAAATTGCGCCCGCCGACGATGGCCATGCTGTTGTCGGCCAGCCACAGCTTGTTGTGCATGCGCCGGTGCTGCTGCGACAGGTTGAACAGGCGCCCCGTGGTGCGTGTCAGGCCCGTGCTGCGCCCGAGGTGCAAGGGGTTGAACACGCGAATCTCGATCTGCGGGTGGGCCGCCAGGGTGGCGATGGTGACGTCCTGGCCATCGCTGGTGGTGTCATCGAGCAGAATACGGATGCGCACGCCGCGGTCGGCGGCCTTGAGCAGTTCTTCCACCAGCATGCGCGTGCTGATGCCGTCATGGACGATGTAGTACTGCAAATCGAGGCTGCCCTGGGCGTTGCGGATCAGCTCGGCGCGGGCGGTAAAGGCTTCGGTGCTGTCGGACAGCAGCCGAAAGCCGGATTTGCCTTCGTGGGTCGCGGCCTGAGCCTGGACCGAGCGGCCAAAGGCCGAAGCGCTCGCCGGCAACGCCTGGCTCGGTTCGCGCTGCACGCCGTAGCTGGCGCAGCCGCCGAGGATCGAAGCAAGTAACACCAGAGCAAGCAGGGATTGTCTGACTATCACGTAGGATCGTTCCGAGGCGGCAGTGGTTGGCAATATTGACCGCATCCATTACGCAAAGATCAGTCGATCAGCCCGTCAGTTTCCGCCAGCAGCTTGATCGCCGCGGCGCCGACCTTGCGCACGGCTTCTTCAATCTGTGCCGTTGGTTTGGCAGCGTAGTTCATGCGCAGGCAATTGCGGTACTTGCCCGAGGCGGAAAAGATACTGCCGACGGCAATCTGTACGCCCTGGTCGTGCAGGTCACGATTCAGTTTCAGGGTATCGAAGCCTTCCGGCAGTTCGACCCAGAGCATGAAGCTGCCTTGCGGACGACTGGCGCGGGTGCCGGCAGGAAAGTAGCGGGTGACCCAATCGATCATCATGTCGCGATTGCGCTGATATTGCGTGCGCATCCGCCGCAAATGCGGTTCGAAGTGCCCGCCCTTGATGAATTCGGCGATGGCGATCTGCGGTTGCGGCGCGGTGGAGCCGGTGCTGATGTATTTCATATGCAGCACCCGTTCCAGATAGCGGCCGGGGGCTACCCAGCCGATGCGCAGGCCGGGGGCCAGGGTCTTGGAAAATGAACTGCACAGCAGGACGCGGCCGTCCTCGTCGAAGGATTTGATCGTGCGCGGGCGCGGGTAGGTGTAGGACAGTTCGCCATACACATCGTCCTCGATGATCGCTACGTCAAAACGCTGTGCGAGCGTCAACAACGCACGCTTGCGCGACTCCGGCATGATGTAGCCCAGCGGGTTGTTGCAGTTGGGGGTCAACTGTATGGCCTTGATCGGCCATTGCTCCAGTGCCAGTTCCAGCGCGTCGATGCTGATCCCGGTGAGCGGGTCGGTGGGGATTTCCAAAGCTTTCATGCCCAGGCCCTTGAGGGTCTGCATGGCGCCGTGAAAGCTGGGGGAGTCAACGGCCACAATGTCTCCCGGCTCGCAGATGGCGCGGATGCTGGTGGACAGCGCTTCGTGACAACCGGTGGTCACTACCAGGTCGCCGGGGCCGAGCTGACAGCCGGAATCGAGCATCAGGCGGGCGATCTGTTCGCGCAGTTCGAGGTGGCCGTGAATGTTGTCGTAATACAGACCGGGCATATCCTGGCGGCGGCTCAGTTGCGCCAGCCCGCGCAGCAGGGGCTTGAGGGTCGGGGTGGTGATGTCCGGCATGCCCCGGCCCAGCTGCACCACATCCTTGCGCGGCACCGCGCGGATCAGCTCCAGCACCTGATCCCACTGGGAAATATCCACAGGCCGCTGCGCCGGGCGACCCACCGCCGGCAGCTCCGGCAGGTCACGACTGACCGGCACGAAATAGCCCGACTTGGGTTTCGGCGTGGCCAGCCCGCTGTCTTCCAGCATGCGGTAGGCCTGCTGCACCGTGCTCAGGCTGACCCCGTGCTCCACGCTCAACGCCCGCACCGAC
Organism: Pseudomonas sp. REP124; assembly: GCF_020164475.1. Classification (GTDB taxonomy): domain Bacteria; phylum Pseudomonadota; class Gammaproteobacteria; order Pseudomonadales; family Pseudomonadaceae; genus Aquipseudomonas. The sequence goes on from NZ_JAIQWX010000228.1 coordinate 6,441, forward strand.
GGCAGCCGGTCACCTGGGCGATAGAAGCCCTGTTCGATACGCGTGCCGAGCAGTTCGGCGAGGTTGACGTAGAGAGTCATGGCGCAGTCTCGATAGAGGTGATTCGGTTAACCAGTACAGATGGGGCGAAAAATCAGGATTCAGAGCCTATAGCGGTAAATCTGTATGGAAATAATACAGTTTCGTTGGATCTGTAATGCTTTTCGCCGTCCGCGCATCATGAAACCTCTGGCTACCCAAGTAAACAGGAGCATTCAAGATGAACGGTTTGAGCGATGTGCGGCTGACGTTACGCAGTCAGGAACTGGAGATCGGGCAAGATGGCAATGCGCGCCATGTGGTGATGCGCAATGTGCGCGCTGACCTGAGTCGCTGGGACCTGTTCTGGCAGCGCCTGCACACGCGCAAGGCGTTGCTGGCGCTGACGCCGGAGCAGCTCAAGGATGTCGGGCTGACCCGTGAGCAGGCGCGGGAAGAGGGGCTCAAGCCATTCTGGAGAATTTGATTTTTGTGCTGGTCTCTCGGGCCTCTTCGCGGGCAAGCCTCGCTCCTACAGGGTTCACGCC
>NZ_JAIQWX010000229.1 GCF_020164475.1 Pseudomonas sp. REP124
ATCCCGCAACACACCTCTCAATACCCGACCCGCTTCCGGCCACACCCCGCCAGGCCGTATAGTTGCCCCATTCACGCTTTTACGAGATCCCCCATGAGTCAGCAAACGCCGTACATCTTCGACGCCACGACTGCCGATTTCGACCAGTCGGTGATCGAGAACTCTTTCCACAAACCGGTACTGGTGGATTTCTGGGCCGAATGGTGTGCGCCGTGCAAAGTGCTGATGCCGATGCTGCAGACCATCGCCGAGAGCTATCAGGGCGAGTTGCTGCTGGCCAAGGTCAACTGCGATATCGAGCAGGACATCGTCGCCCGCTTCGGCATTCGCAGCCTGCCGACCGTGGTGCTGTTCAAGGATGGCCAGCCTGTCGATGGCTTTGCCGGCGCGCAACCCGAGTCGGCCGTTCGCGCGCTGCTCGAACCCCATGTCCAGATGCCGCCACCTGCCGCGGCCGATCCGTTCGAGCAAGCCCAGGCGCTGTTCGATGACAGTCGTTTTGCCGACGCCGAAGCCATCCTCACCGTCCTTTTGGGCGAGGACAACACCAACGCCAAGGCGCTGATCCTCTACGCGCGCTGCCTCACCGAGCGCGGCGAGCTGAGCGAAGCGCAAGCGGTGCTCGATGCGGTAAAGAGCGATGAGCACAAGGCAGCCCTTGCCGGCGCCAAGGCGCAGATCAAGTTCCTGGGCCTGGCCAAGGACCTGCCCGACGCCGCCGATCTGAAGGCGCGCCTGGCGAAAGATCCGCAGGACGATGAAGCGGTTTATCAGCTTGCCGTGCAGCAACTGGCTCGCCAGCAGTACGAGGCGGCGCTCGATGGTCTGCTCAAGCTGTTCATGCGCAACCGCAGCTACAGCGAAGGTTTGCCGCACAAGACGTTGCTGCAGGTGTTCGAGTTGCTGGGTAATGATCACCCGTTGGTGACCCTGTACCGTCGCAAGTTGTTTGCTGCGCTTTATTAAGATCAAAAGATCGCAGCCAGCAGTTCTCCCGTAGAAGCTGCCGGTTGCGATCTTTTTCGTTTCACTCGATCCAGCGGTAAATCGGCGTATCCGCGCCACTCTCCACTTTCACATCCGAACTGTGCCGCAGGCGCACCAGCAGCCGCTTGCCTGAAACCGCGTTGCCGGTCAGCCCTTCCAGTTGATCCAGCAAATCCGGCCCGCTCAACTGCCCGGCCTTGCGCAGCAAATCCCGGGCGATCTGCCACAGCGCCTCATCCTGATTCGGCGCTTTGGCCGGCGTTGCGACGACCTCGGTTTTTTCCACCTGCAATTGCGCGCCGAACCGCGCCCAGTCGGCCTCATCCATCTCCAGCGTCAAATCCACCGGCCACTCGCCGATGCTTCCGCGAATTCGCAACATAGGTCTGCTCCCGCATATTTCTTCGCTGCATGCTCCCATGGGACTTGTGCAACGCCAAGCAGGCAGTCAAACTCTCCGCACTTACGTTATAAGATTACATAACATTTCTTTCATTTGCTTTCCGGAGATTCGCCATGCGTCGTCTGTTGCTCGCTTTGCCGTTTGCCCTGTTGCCGCTGGCTGTCGCCCATGCTGCAGACGAGCATGATCATGACCACGACCATGAGCACGGCAGCCTTGGTGCCCACGAACACGGTGTCGGGCGCCTGAACGCAGCGCTGGATGGCCAGACCCTGGAGCTGGAACTGGATAGTCCGGCGATGAATCTGGTGGGCTTCGAACACGCCGCCACCACTGACGCCGACAAGGCCAAGGTCGTCGCCGCCCGCAGCCAGCTGGAAAACCCGCTGGCGCTGTTCAGCCTGCCGAAGGCCGCCGGTTGCGTTGTGACGAGCCAGGAGCTCAATAGCCCATTGTTCGGCGACAAGCCGGACGCCGACGATGATCACGATGAAGACGCCAAAGACGAACATCATCACGACCACAGCGAAATCCACGCCCACTACAGCTTCACCTGCGCCACTCCGGCCGCGCTGAAAACCCTGGACCTGGCGAATATCTTCAACACTTTCCCGGCGACCCAGAAAATTCAGGTACAACTGATCAGCCCGAACGGGCAGCAAGGGGTGGAAGTCACAGCCAAGGCTGCGTCCCTGAAATTCTAAATTCACTTGTAGGAGCGAGGCTTGCCCGCGAAGGCGTCCTGACAGGCAACATCAATGTTGACTGTAATGGCCTCTTCGCGGGCAAGCCTCGCTCCCACAGTGGATTGTGTTGAATGTGAAAATTGAGACAAATCTCCAACTCAATGAAATCGGCGCCATGACCCAAGCACTCATCGAACTGTCCGACCTGGGCTTCAGCTGGCCCGGTCATCCACCGCTGCTGGACATCCCGGCCTTTCGCCTGGAACCGGGCGAAACCCTGTTCCTCAAGGGCCCCAGCGGCAGTGGCAAGACCACCCTGCTCGGCCTGCTCGGCGGTGTGCAAAAGCCCGATCGCGGCAGCATCCGCCTGCTCGGGCAGGAGCTGACGCAACTGTCGGCCGGCGCCCGCGATCACTTTCGCGTCGACCACACCGGCTACATCTTCCAGCAGTTCAACCTGCTGCCGTTTCTGTCTGTGCGGGAAAACGTCGAGTTGCCCTGCCACTTCTCCAGGCTGCGCGCCCAGCGGGCGAAGCAGCGGCACGGCAGCGTCGACCAGGCCGCCGCGACACTGCTCGCCCACCTCGGCTTGAAGGATGAACACATCCTCAGCCGCCGCGCCGATTCACTGTCCATTGGCCAACAACAACGGGTCGCCGCCGCGCGGGCCTTGATCGGCCAACCGGAACTGGTGATCGCCGACGAACCGACCTCCGCCCTGGACTACGACGCCCGCGAAAACTTCATTCGCCTGCTGTTCGCCGAATGTCGCGAGGCCGGTTCGAGCCTGCTGTTCGTCAGCCATGACCAGAGCCTGGCGCCGCTGTTCGATCGTCATCTGTCGCTGGCCGAACTCAATCGCGCCGCCACTGTTTCCGAGGTCTGAGATGTACTTGTTTCGTCTAGCCATGGCCAGTCTGGCTAACCGCCGCTTCACCGCGATCCTCACCGCCTTCGCCATCGCCCTGTCGGTCTGCCTGCTGCTGGCCGTGGAACGGGTGCGCACCGAGGCCAAGGCCAGCTTCGCCAGCACCATCAGCGGCACCGACCTGATCGTCGGCGCGCGTTCGGGCTCGGTGAACTTGCTGCTGTACTCGGTGTTCCGCATCGGCAATGCCACCAACAACATCCGCTGGGACAGCTTCGAACACTTCGCCAGCAACCCGAAGGTGAAGTGGGCGATTCCGATGTCTCTCGGCGATTCCCATCGCGGTTATCGGGTGATGGGCACCACCGAGGCCTACTTCGAGCATTACCAGTACGGTCGCCAGCAACACCTGGAACTGGCCGATGGCCGCGCCTTCGCCACCGATCCGTTCGAAGTGGTGCTCGGCGCCGAAGTGGCGGACGCCCTGCACTACAAGCTCGGCGACAAACTGGTGCTGGCGCACGGCGTGGCGGCGATCAGCCTAGTCAAGCATGACGACAAGCCATTTACCGTGGTCGGCATTCTCAAGCGCACCGGCACCCCGGTGGACCGCACGTTGCACATCAGCCTCGGTGGCATGGAGGCGATTCACATCGACTGGCACAACGGCGTTCCGGCCCGGGGCAACGAGCGGGTCAGCGCCGATCAGGCGCGCAACATGGACCTCAAGCCGCAAGCGATCACCGCGTTCATGCTCGGCCTCAACAGCAAGATTTCCACCTTCGCCCTGCAGCGTGAAATCAACGAATTCCGTGGCGAACCGATGCTGGCGATTCTGCCGGGCGTGGCGCTGCAGGAGCTGTGGAGCTTGATGGGCACGGCGGAAAAAGCCTTGTTCGTGGTCTCGCTGTTTGTGGTGCTGACCGGGTTGATCGGCATGCTCACGGCGATTCTCACCAGCCTCAACGAACGTCGCCGGGAGATGGCAATTCTGCGTTCGGTCGGCGCGCGGCCCTGGCATATCGCGACCTTGCTGGTGCTCGAAGCGTTTGCCCTGGCGCTGGCGGGGGTGGCCGCTGGCCTTGCGCTGTTGTATGTGTGCATCGCCGCAGCCCAAGGTTACGTCCAGGCCAATTACGGGCTGTATCTGCCGCTGGCATGGCCAAGCGAGTATGAATGGACGCTGCTTGCTGGCATTCTGCTCGCCGCCCTGTTAATGGGCAGCGTGCCGGCCTGGCGCGCGTATCGCCAATCCCTGGCCGATGGCCTGTCGATCCGTTTATGAGGATGTTGAAAATGCCCCGCGCTCTGCTTGCGCTGTTGATGCTGGTCGCCCTGCCGCTGTGGGCAGCCGAGCCGAAGGAGCTGACCTGGTCGGAGATGATTCCGCCGGACGCCATGCCGGTGGTGCCGGACATGACGCCCCTGCACGACTTGTCGAAGATGAGCGATGCGCTGTCCGCCGAATCGGCGCCGGCGGCCAAACAAAGCGTGCCGAATGCGCCGGTGGTCAAGACCCTGGATGGCCAGGACATTCGCTTACCGGGCTACATCGTGCCGCTGGAAGTGAATGAGGAAGGCCGCACCACGGAGTTCCTGCTGGTGCCGTACTTCGGCGCCTGCATCCACGTTCCGCCACCGCCGTCGAACCAGATCGTGCATGTCAAAAGCGAGGTGGGGGTGAAGGTCGACGAGCTGTATCAGCCGTACTGGGTCGAAGGGCCGATGCAGGTCAAGGCGTCCACCAGCGAGCTGGCGGATGCCGGGTATCAGATGCAGGCGGACAAGATCTACATGTACGAATTGCCGGAGTGATTCCGGCAGATTTGTATTGTTTGAAAGTCCGTCTTCGCGAGCAAGCCCGCTCCCACCCTGGAATGCATTTCAAATGTGGGAGCGGCGGTGCGACGATTCGACTTGCTCGCGAAGAGGCCATCAAAATCACCCCAAGGCTCACGTCTTCACTGTTTCCTTGAGCTGAGTCAAAAGACCGAATCGTTAGCCGCCTTACCATTGGACATCAAAAATTTTTAACGTCCTTTGGAGCCCCCATGAACAAGTCCCTGCTCGGCGCCACGCTGTTTGCTCTCGCGCTCGCAGCCCCGCTCGCCCACGCCCACGAAAAAGGCGACATCCTCCTGCGTGCCGGCGCGATCACCGTTGACCCCAATACCGACAGCTCCACCGTGAAGGTCGATCAGGGTCCATTGAGTGGTGCCGATCTGGGCGGCAAGGCGACGCTGAGCAGCGACACGCAGCTGGGCCTGAACTTCGCCTACATGATCACCGACCACCTGGGCATCGAACTGCTGGCGGCCACGCCGTTCGAGCATGACGTGAAACTCAAGGGCACCGCCCTGAGCGCAGCCAACGGCAAGCTCGGCAGCTTCAAACAACTGCCGCCGACCCTGAGCCTGGTGTACTACCCGCTCGACTCCAAGTCGGCGTTTCAGCCTTACGTCGGTGCGGGCGTCAACTACACCTGGATGTACGACGAACACCTGAGCAGCGAAGCCCGCGCCAACGGTTTCAGCAACTTCAACACGAAAAACTCCTGGGGCGTGGCCTGGCAAGTTGGTGCGGACTACATGCTGACCGACCACATCCTGCTCAACGCCCAGTTGCGCTACATCGACATCGAAACCCGCGCGACCGTGGAAAACAACGCCGTCGCACCGGGCACCCGGGCACGAGTCAACGTGGACGCAGATCCATTCGTGTACATGGTCGGTGTGGGCTACAAGTTCTAAAAATCGTTCACGTGGTGGGAACGAGCTGTAAAAAAAGGCGCCTGATGGGGCGCCTTTTTTCTATTCCTGCATTTTTTCCTCTGTGGGAGCGAGCCTGCTCGCGAAAAACGCAAGAACGCCGCGGAGTATCAGGCGTTGAGCGTCATCGTTCACGAACATCGCGAGCAGGCTCGCTCCCACAGGTGATCGCGCAATCAGCCGTGACGGTAGAACCGATCCAGCAACCCCGGCAACGCCGCACGCCAGGCGCGGGGCTTGATGCCGAAGGTGTGGAGGATTTTCTTGCAGGCCAGTACCGCGTGTTGTGGCTCTTCCGCAGCGTCGGGGCGCGCGGCGTGGGCCTGGGCGGTGGGGGCTTCGATGGCCAGTGGATGCAAGGCCCGGGCTTCGGTAAGGATCGCCTGCCCCAGCGCCAGCGGCGTGGTCGCCTCGTGTCCGGCGTAGTGATAGGTGCCCCAAAGCGGCGCCGCGCAATCGAGTTGCTTGAGCACCGAGATGATGACCCGCGCTGCGTCGTCCACCGGTGTCGGATTGCCCCGACGATCATCGGCCATCAACAGTTCTTCCGGACGCTCGGCCCGACCGAGGAAACGCCCCAGAGTGCCGTCGGGGCTGTCATCGAGCAGCCAGCCGAAACGCAGCAAAACGTGCTGCGGACAAGTCGCGCGTACGCTCTGTTCGATCCGCCACAACGCCTGGCCGCGCAGGCCCAGCGGTACCGGCTCGTCCTTTTCGCTGTAGGCCGTGGCGCGGGAGCCGTCGAACACGCGATAGCTCGAAGGCTGCAGCAGAACGATATTGTGATGCTGGCACAGTTCGGCCAGACGCTCGATCGCCCGCTCCTGCCCGGCCAGACGCTGCTCGCTGACCGCTTCGGCCTGGAACCAGTCGAAGTAGTACGCAAGGTTGATCAACGCGTCCGGGCGGGTGTCGTCGAGCAGTTGGGTCAGGCTCGCGGCATCCCAGCCGTCTTGCGGCGGGCGGGGGGCAAGGAAATTGATGTCTTCCTCTGCACCGAGGCGAATCAGCGCCTGCCCAAGGGCATTTCCGCCGCCCAGTAACATAAGGCGCATTCGCATAAAGTCAGCAGGCCCAGTCTGATTGGAACAATGGTTTTATCGACAGCGCCTGTGGGCGATGTCGTCGATAGTTGCCGGAATCGTTGCATTTTGCGGGTTTAGTGCGCAACCGTCATCCGCAAAGTGTAGATACCCGAGTGCCGCAGTGCCCGTGCGGGCCAATCGCGAGCAGGCTCGC
>NZ_JAIQWX010000023.1 GCF_020164475.1 Pseudomonas sp. REP124
ACTTGACACGACCCCTTCGCGAGCAAGCCCGCTCCCACAGGGATCCTCACCGGTTTCACTACCTCTTTTTGTCTGGATACCGTCATGACTCAACGCACAAACTCTTACTACACCGCCACCCTCAACCAGGACACAGACTACCCCACCCTGCAAGGCCAGCACCGGGTCGACGTGGTGATCATCGGCGGCGGTTTCACCGGCGTCGCCACCGCTGTGGAACTTGCGGAAAAAGGCCTGAAAGTCGCCATCGTCGAAAGCCACAAAATCGGCTGGGGCGCCACCGGGCGCAACGGTGGCCAGGTCACCGGCAGCCTGTCGGGCGATGAAGCGATGCGCAAACAGATGCGTCGCACCCTCGGCGATGAGGTCGATGATTTCATCTGGAATTTGCGCTGGCGCGGGCACCAGATCATCAAGCAGCGGGTGGAAAAATACGGCATCGCCTGCGACCTCAAACACGGGCATCTGCACGCTGCCTACAAGCCGAGCCACATGGACGGTTTGCGCAAGGATTACGACGAGGCGGTGCGCCGTGGAATGGGTGACGAGGTCAGCCTGCTCGACCGCAGCCAGGTGCGCGACCTGCTGCAAAGCGACCTCTATCACGGCGCGATCAAGAACATGCGCAACATGCACCTGCACCCGCTGAACCTGTGCATCGGTGAAGCGCGGGCGGCGGAAAGTCTCGGGGCACTGATTTTCGAGAACAGCGAAGTGCTGGAGATCATCCACGGGTCGACGCCGGGGGTGCGCACCGCTCACGGTCGCATCGATGCCAATCAGGTGCTGCTGGCGGGCGATGTCTATCACAAGCTCGAACCCGGACAGCTCAAGGGCAAGATCTTCCCGGCCATGGGCGGTATCGTCACCACCGCGACGTTGGGGGATCTGGCCAGGGAGATCAACCCGGAAGATCTGGCGGTGTACGACTGTCGTTTCGTGCTCGACTACTACCGTCTGACCGCCGACGGCCGCCTGCTGTTCGGCGGAGGCGCCAACTACAGCGGCAAGGATTCACGCGACATCGCCGCCGAACTGCGACCGTGCATCGAGCGCACTTTCCCGGCGCTCAAGGGCGTGGCGATCGACTACCAGTGGAGTTGCGCGATGGGCATCGTCATCAACCGCATCCCGCAACTGGGCAAGCTGTCGGACAACGTCTGGTACTGCCAGGGCTACTCCGGCCACGGCATCGCCACCACCCACATCATGGGCGAAATCATGGGCCGGGCGATCACCGGGCAGTTGCAGCAGTTCGACACCTTCGCTGCCTGCCAGCACATTCGTGTGCCGATGGGGGATTTGTTGGGTAATCCGATGCTGGCGGCGGGGATGTGGTACTACCAGATGCTCGAGCGCTTGCGCTGAAACCTGCTTTTGTAGGAGCGAGGCTTGCCCGCGAAGGCGTCATCCCGGTCGACATCGATGCAATATGTACCGGCCTCTTCGCGGGCAAGCCTCGCTCCTACAAAGACGCTATCGGGTTTCAACACTGGTAGAAATCCCGATACCACTCAACGAACCGCCCCACTCCCGCCTCGACACTCACCTGCGGTCTGAAGTCGATCCGCTCCTGCAGCGCCCGGGTGTCTGCCCAGGTCTTGAGCACATCACCCGCCTGCATCGGCAGATAATTGCGCTGCGCCTTCACCCCCAGCGCCTTCTCCAGACACTCGACAAAATCCATAAGCGCCACAGGCTCCCCTCGGCCTATGTTGAACAATCGGTTGCAACATTCCTTGGGCGGACGCGTGCGCAAGCGCGCAATGCTTTCAACGATGTCGTCGATGTAAGTGAAGTCCCGCGCCAGCTCGCCCTGGTTGTAGATGTCGATGGGCTGGCCCTTGAGCATCGCGTCGGTGAATTTGAACAGCGCCATGTCCGGCCGGCCCCAGGGTCCGTACACGGTGAAGAAGCGCAGGCCGCTGGCTTTGATGCCGTACAGATGGCAGTAGCTGTGGGCCAAGAGTTCGTTGGCGCGCTTGGTGGCGGCGTACAGGGAAACCGGTTGTTCGACGGGGTCTTCGACGCTGAACGGCAGTTTGCTGTTGGCGCCGTACACCGAACTGCTCGAGGCATAGATCAGATGCTCGGGCCGATGGTGGCGACAGGCTTCGAGCACATTGAGGAAACCCACCAGATTCGACTGCCCGTACACGTCGGGACTGTCCAGCGAATAGCGCACACCGGCCTGGGCTGCCAGATGTACCACTTCGCTGAAGCGCTGCCCGGCGAACAGCGCCATCAGCGCCGGTTTTTCGACGATGTCCATCTGCTCGAAGCGAAAACCCGGTACCGACGCCAGCTCTTCGAGTCGGGCGCGCTTGAGTGCGGGATCGTAGTAGTCGTTGAGGTTGTCGATGCCGACCACTTGATGGCCGTCCTCGCATAGACGTTTGGCTGTATGAAAACCGATGAAACCGGCAGCGCCGGTGACCAGAACGGTCACGAGCCCACCCCCGGCGCACTCGCGACAACGGTGATCCGGATAGGTCGAGCGATGGTCTTCATAGTTTGCTCCGTCGGTCAGCCAAAAACCCTGGATGAGGGGTGTGGCGTTAACTTATAGACCCGTGTATGCAACAGGGCCAGATCCATTTATCCTTTAAGTTAATGACATTGCATGTTAATTACATCGGGATGAATATACAGTGACGACATATTGACGCCACTTGCCTTGTGATACTAAGGGCGCGACTTCAGAACGCTTGAAAAGTTTAATTTATTCGATGAAAAAAATTTCATCCTTCAAAACAATCGCTTGCCAGACAGCAAAAAAACTTCTGGATAAAAGGTATTCATTTTGACAGGCAATGTTTGACAGGTCGCTCTGTCTGGCACATAACTGTGACCGGCCTGGCAAAAACAGGCTCACATCGGAGCACTACTCGGCGTTCGCCGATCCAAGGGAAACACTAATGTAGCTATCGACTTAAGGGCCCGGATACACGGACCGTGCGGTAGCTTTGACCTGGACAAATACGTCGATGAACACTCAAGTTCATTTGCCTGGATATTGGGCGTATCACTCCTGCAAAACGATCGGCATATACTTATCCATCTTGCGACCATAAGCATCCCGATCAAGACCCGAGCGTAAAGTGCTTCATTATTGATACACACTTTCGCCTATAAAAATAATCACGCCGGGTTCTCTGCCTCCACCACTGCCTAGCAAGCCTGAATGCGTCTGTCCGCCCAGAACGGGTAACGGCGCTCAACTTTCGCTAAGTACGGAGTTTGCAAGCATGCTGATTAATAGCACGCTGACTAACAGCACCGATGGCTCTAGTTGGTACCTGCTCCAGTGCAAACCGCGTCAGGACGACCGGGCACAAATCAACCTGTTGCGACAGAACTACGATAGTTTCCGACCGCAACTCACCATCGATCGCCTGGTTCGCGGCAAACCGCAAAAGGTCTGCGAATCGCTGTTTCCAGGCTACCTGTTCATCCGTTTGAGCCAGGATGACAACTGGGCGCCCATCCGTTCCACCCGCGGAGTCAGCCGATTCGTCGAGTTCAATCGGGGCCCTGCCGTAGTCGCCAATGATGTGATCGAACATCTGCGAATGCGCTGCCTGGCAACCGAATCGTGCGATACCACCGAACTTCAACCCGGCCAGACACTGCAAATAACTCGGGGGCCCCTGTCGCCTCTGGAAGGTGTCTTTTTGTCGATGATGGGAGACGAGCGAGTCATGTTGTTACTTCAGTTCCTGAATCGGCAACAGTGCATCACTGTTCCCCTCAGCGATCTGGAACCACAAAATAACAATAAAAATGCCAGCACACTAAGCATGTATCCGTAGGTCACCGAAGGCATCAAAACCCATTCTTATATCCATATAACCAGTCCCCCTCGCAGCGACGGTTATCGCGCCTTGGCACCCCTTTTTCGGGAGCAATGACATGGTCATAAAGCCCTTTAATCACTTCACGCTTATTATGGCCACGCTATACCCGGGATATGCCTGGTGCCTCGATCCTCAGAACATAGACATCTATGGCTTCAACTTCACGCCGATACTGTTCATCTCGGAAAGTTACGACGATAACTTCCGCGAACTTGAGCACAATGTGCAGTCGTCCATGGTCACGCGCATCATGCCCACCTTCGAGCTCAAGGCCGAAGATCGCAACAGCGCCACCCGCCTGATCTGGCAACCGAGCCGCAACATCTACCATGACGAACCGGACGCCTCCTACACCGCCCAGCGCGTGCAACTGGCGAGCATCATGGAGTTCACCGACCGGCACCGCTTGAAACTCGAAGGTGAATGGCGCAAGTACGAGCGCACCACCGACACCGCGGTGGATGGCGTCAACGACAAGATCCAGAACAGTCAGGTCAACGGGCTCTACACCTACGGCGCGCGCAGTGCCGACAACCAGCTGGAGTTCGGCGCCAACTACGCACAGCTGCGCTACGACAATTCCGGGGGGATCAATGACGACAAGGAACGCAACACCACCGCACTGACCAGCACCTGGTACCACCGCATCGGCAGCAACACCCGCGGTTTGCTGGAGTACGACCACAAGATCTTCGACTACGTGCAATCGGGTAACCCGCGCAGCAGCAAGTCCGATGCCCTGCTGGGCGGCGCCGAGTGGGACTTCACCGCCCGCACCAAGGGCAAGGTCCGGGTCGGTTACGAACGCAAGAACTTCGATGACAGCGAATCGAAGGACCTGGACAACCCGACCTGGCAAGTCGATCTGCAATGGAAACCACGCACCTATTCGACCTTCACCTTCCTGGCCCGCCAGGCCATGGCCGAAGGTGACGACGGCTCGGATGCCGTCAAGGCCACCTTCACTCAGCTCGGCTGGCGCCATGGCTGGACCGAGCGCATCACCTCAGTCGCCGAAATCGGTGCAGGACGCAACGTCTACGAGGGTCAGGACCGCACCGACGATCTGCGCGAATACCACCTGGGCGTGATCTACGAGATGCGCCGCTGGATGGACATCGAAGTGGGTTATCGCTACCGCGACAACGACTCCGATGCCGACGACGAAAGCTACAAACGCAACGTGTTCCAGATCAGTTTCAACATCAGTCTCTGAGGAGATTTCCGATCATGAATATGCGCATACCCGGCCTCTTGCTCATGCTGTGCCTGCTCCCTGTTGCCCATGCGGGCGATCCTGGCACCCAGTACAAACTGGCGGCCGGTGACGTGTTGCGCATCACCGTGTTCGGCGAACCGGAGCTGAGTCTCAAACGAATCCGCCTCAACGACGCCGGCACCTTCTCCTACCCCTTCCTGGGGGAAATTTCCGCCAAGGGCCTGACCCCCAATCAGGTCGAAAAGATCATCACCGACGGGCTCAAGCAGGGTTACCTGGTCGATCCCAAAGTCAGCCTCAGCCAGATCGAGTACCGCGCCTTCTATATCAACGGCGAAGTACAGAAACCCGGCAGCTATCCCTTCGTGCCGGGGCTGACCCTGGACAAGGCCATCGCCCTGGGTGGCGGCCTGACCGAACGCGCCTCGATCAAGCGGGTGACGATCGTGCGCGGCGACGGCGGCCAGACCCTGACTGACGACATCACACGCAGCACCGTGATTTCTCCCGGTGACACCATTTCCATTGCACAAGGCTTTTTCTAATCATGGACAACAGCCCTAGCACCTACGTCGAACGTCCGCTTCAGGCGCTTGCCCCCGCGCAGCACCACCTTGAAGAAAAGGACACCATTGATCTGCTCAAACTGTGGAGAGTGATCTGGCGTGCCAAATGGAACATCGGCTGGCTCGTGCTGCTGTGCAGCGCGCTGGCTGTCGCGGTGGTGTCGAGCATCACCCCGCAGTACGTCGGCAGCACCACCCTGCTGATCAAGGACACCGCCCCGCCGCCACTGAATTTCCAGCAGACGGTCGACAAGGGCGGGCCAACGCCCGACTACCTGCAGACCCAACTGGCGCTCCTGCAGTCGCGGGACCTGGCGGAGCGCGCGGTACGAACGCTCAAGCTGACCACCAACCCGCTGACGGACCCGCGACAGCAATCGCAATCCTGGTTCAAGCCGCGCCAGTGGCTGGCGGATCTCAACGCAGGCCAGTGGTTGCCGGGGCTGGGGTTCCTGACGCCGGTGCCGGCCAATCCCAGCGAAGCGGACGTGTTCAATCTGGTCACCCAGGACTTCATGCGCCGCACCAGCGTCAAGTTCGTCGGCAAGAGTCAGTTGATCGAAATCGAAGTGGAACTGCCTGACCCGCAACTGGCAGCGGCCGCCGCCAACGCCCTGGCCCAGGGTTTTCTCGACAGCCAGTTCGACACCAGCCAGAAATCTGCCCAGACCACCACCAGCTGGATGAACACCCGTCTGGTGGAGTTGCGCGACAACCTGCGCAAGGCCGAGGACAAGCTTCAGGCTTACCGTGAAGAACAGGGTCTGGTGGATGTCGACGGGGTCTCGACCATCAGTGCCAACGAACTGCAAATGACCGGCAACCGCATGATCGACGCCCGCCGCGACCGCGCCGAAGCCGAAAGCCAGTACCGTCAGGTCCAGGGCCTGAGCAATGGCGACCTGAGCCGGCTCTCCAGTGTGCCCGCCGTGCTGAGCAACCCGCTGGTGCAACAGTTCCAGGCGGAACTGGCCAAGGCGCAAGCCAAGGTCGAGGAACTGTCGGGACGTTATGGTCCCAAGCACCCTTCGCTGATCTCCGCCCGTTCGGAGCTGCGCACTGCCACTGAGAGCCTGCGCATCCAGGTCCGGCAAGTGATCGCCGGCATCGAGCATCAATACCAGCTGGCGGCGGCCAGCGAAGACGCCTTGCGCAAATCCTTCAACACCAACAAGGCGCAGATCCAGGACATTTCGCGCAAGGAATTCCAGCTGCGCGAATATCAACGGGAAGTCGACACCAGTCGCGCGCTGTATGAAACCGTCATCACCCGGCTCAAGGAAACCGCCGCCACCTCGGACATGGACTCGACCAAGGCACGGATCGTCGACCCCGCCATCGCGCCGACCGAAGCCAGCAAGCCGCGCAAAACCCTGATCGTGGCGATTGTCGCCCTGCTCGCCGCGGTGATCGGCGTGGCCCTGGCCTTCCTGTTCGACGCCCTGAACAACACGTTCAAGACCGACGACACCATCGAAAGCACCCTCAACATTCCGCTGCTCAGCGTGGTACCGCTGGTGGCGAAGAAGAGTCGGCGGCAACTGGCGCGGCTGTTCGACGACAACGACAACCCGCGCTTTTCCGAAACCATCCGCAATCTGCGCACCTGGCTGATGCTGCAGGAAAGCGAAACGCCTTCGCAGGTGGTGCTGGTGACCTCCACCGTCCCCGAGGAAGGCAAGAGCACCATCGCCAACAACCTCGCCAGCTCGCTCACCTCGCTCGAACGGGTGCTGCTGATCGATGCCGACATGCGCCAGCCTACACTCTCGCTGAACTTCGACTTCCCGCCGGAAAGTCCCGGCCTGGCCAACGTGATTGCCGGCACGGCGCGGCTGGAAGACTGCATTCGCTCCGTGGGCAATCTGGACATGCTGACCGCCGGGCATTTCGCCTCGCCTGCGGATGATCTGTTCAGCTCACCGCGCCTGAGATCGCCGCTGGCTCAGAGCGATCCGCTGCGCCAGCCGCCACCGCAGGACCTGCTCAGCTCGCCGCGCCTGGCGCGCATGCTCGAGGTGCTCAAGACCCGCTACCGGCACATCATCATCGACTCGCCACCGGCGGAAATGGTCAGCGATGCGTTGCTGCTGGCCCAGCATTCGGACGCGGTGATCTACGTGGTCAAGGCCGACAGCACGCCGGTGAGCCAGGTACAGAAGCACCTGGCGATGCTTCAGCAAAGCCACGCACCGGTGTTCGGCGTGGTGCTCAACCAGGTCGACCTGCGCAAGGCGCGCAAGTACGGCTACAGCTCGCAGACGTTTAACGATTACGACTTTGCTGCGCGCTGAATCGGGGTCACCCAAGTCAGTTAAGGCAATGGGGACATTGTGGTGAGGGGATTTATCCCCGTTGGGCTGCGAAGCGGCCCCAAAACCTGCCACTGCGGTGTTTCAGAAAAACCGCATAGACAGGATTTACGACTGCTGCGCAGCCGAACGGGGATAAATCCCCTCACCACAGGTAAGTGCCCAACTGCAACACCCGCATGACCTCACTCAACCCGATCCCCGCCGCCAGCCTCGCTGCCGGCGCACGCCCCACTGTTCAGAGATTGAGCCATGACTCCACAAATCACCCATCAAATGGCGAACCGCCGAGGGCTCACCTTCTGGGGGCAGTGGCTGTGCGCGATGGCGCTGGTCGACCTGCTGCTGATGCTGCTGGTGTATTGGCGGGTCGGCAGCCTGACCAGCGAGTACCGCGTGCTGATGACCCTGACCGTGCTGGGGTCGATGCCGATCTACAGTGCGATGCAGGTCTATCACAAACGTCACGGCCTGCTGAACGGCCTGGGGCGCTTGCTCGCCGGCTGGCTGATTCTGCTGGCGGTGCTGATGGCCATCGCCTTCATCACCCAGACCAGCGTGCGGTTCTCCCGGCAGGTGATCATCGTCTGGGCAGTCATGGGGTTCGTGGTGCAGGCCTTGAGTTTCGTGCCGCTGCACTGCCTGGCGCGATTGCATGCGCGCAAGCTGTGCGACCAGCGTCGGTCGATCATCATCGGCACCTGCCCCACCGCCGACGAGTTGGCCAGGAAACTGACCAAGCCGGAACATGCGCGGGTACTGGGATTCATCGCCACTGAAGATCTGCAAGGCCCGGCACCCAGCGTCCTGCCGCTGCTCGGCCGGGTCGCCGAGATCCGCGAGATCATCTCCAACATGGACGTGCGCCGGGTCTACATTGTCCTGCCGATGGCCCAGGCCGACCTCATCGAAGCCCTCTACATCGACCTGCTGGACATGAACGTCGACGTGGTGTGGATCCCGGACCTGGGCAGCATGGTGCTGCTCAACCAGTCGATCTCCGAGATCGAGCGCATGCCGGCGATCTACCTCAACGAAAGCCTGATCAGCTCGCACCCCGGCAGCCTGCTCTGCAAGGACCTGCTCGAACGCAGCCTGGCCGCCATGGCCCTGCTGATTTTGAGCCCACTGCTGATCGGCGTGGCGATTGCGGTCAAGGTCACCTCGAAAGGCCCGGTGCTGTTCAAGCAGAACCGCCACGGCCATGACGGCGAAATCATCCAGGTGTGGAAATTCCGTTCGATGCGCGTGCACGACGATCGAGAGGTGCGCCAGGCCACCCGTGACGATGACCGCGTGACCCCGCTGGGGCGCTTCCTGCGCCGTTCCTCCATCGACGAACTGCCGCAACTCTTCAACGTGCTGTTCGGCCAGATGGCCCTGGTCGGCCCGCGCCCCCATGCCGTCACCCACAACCTCTATTACACCGGCAAGGTCCGCGCCTACATGGCCCGCCACCGGCTCAAGCCCGGCATCACGGGCCTGGCGCAGATCACCGGGCATCGGGGCGAAACCGAGACCGTGGAAAAAATGCAGATGCGCGTCGCCCAGGACCTCAACTACATCAACCAATGGTCGCTGTGGCTGGACATCAAGATCATGGTCAAGACGCCCTTCACCCTGTTTTCCAAAGACATCTACTGACGTGGATCAAGAGCACTTTGCCCGGGGGGTTTCCAATGAATGTAAGCGTATTCGGTATTGGCTATGTCGGTCTGGTGCAGGGGGCGGCGCTGGCGGAAGCCGGCCATAACGTGCTGTGCGTGGATGTCGACGCCGCCAAAGTGCAGGCCCTCAAGGACGGCACGCTGCCGCTATATGAGCCGGGCCTGAGAAGCCTGGTACGGGAGAACTACCAGAGCGGACGCCTGCAATTCGACACCGACCTTGAAGCGGCCGTACACCATGCCCAGTTGCAGTTGATCGCGGTCGGCACGCCGCCGGACGAGGACGGCTCGGCCGACCTGCAATACGTGCTGAGCGTGGCGGACACCATCGCCCGGCACATGCGGGGCCACCAGATCATCGTCGACAAATCCACCGTGCCGGTCGGTACCGCCGACCGGGTGCGCGCGCACGTCAGCCAGGTGCTGGCCGATACCGGGCGCACGGATCTGACCTTCGATGTGGTCTCCAATCCGGAATTTCTCAAGGAAGGCTGCGCGGTCGACGACTGCCTGCGCCCGGACCGCATCATCATCGGCACCGACAGCCCCGAGGCCGAGGCCGTGATGCGCGAGCTGTACGAGCCGTTCAATCGTAACCGGGAAAAAATTGTGGTCATGGATGCGCGCAGCGCCGAACTGACCAAGTACGCCGCCAACTGCATGCTGGCGACCAAGATCAGTTTCATGAACGAGATGGCCAACCTTGCGGAAAAACTCGGTGCCGACATCGAGATGGTACGCCACGGCATCGGCTCCGATCCGCGCATCGGCTACCAGTTCATCTACCCGGGGCTGGGCTATGGCGGCTCGTGCTTTCCCAAGGATGTGCAGGCGCTGATCCGCATCGCCAACGGCGTCGACTATGACGCCCGGGTACTCAAGGCGGTCGAGGCACGCAACAACGAACAGAAAACCACGCTGTTCAGCAAGATCTTCGACCACTTCAACGGCGCACTGCGGGGCAAGACCTTCGCCCTTTGGGGCCTGAGCTTCAAGCCCAATACCGACGACATGCGCGAAGCCCCCAGCCGGGTGCTGATGGAAGCCCTGTGGAAGGCCGGCGCGAGCGTTCAGGCGTTTGATCCCAAGGCCATGGAAGAAGCCCAGCGCATCTACGGTTCGCGCGATGACCTGTTGCTGACCGGCACCAAGGAAGCGGCGCTGAAAAACGCCGACGCGCTGATCATCGCCACCGAATGGCAGTCGTTCCGCGCGCCGGATTTCGACCTGCTGGGCGAACGCCTGGCGCAGCCGGTGATTTTCGACGGGCGCAACCTGTATGACCCCCAGCGCCTGAAACATCGTGGCTTCACCTACTACTCCGTGGGCAGACAGACACTTTGATGAAGGAATCCGGCAATGATCAGGCTCAAACTCGTCGAGCATTTCACCCCCGATCTGCTTAAAAGCAACAAGGCTTTTTCCTTCATCAACTTTGCCTCCATCGGCAGCCTGCTGGATCGCGCTGACGACAGCCGTATCAACTATTTCTGCGATGGCATGCTGCTCTCGACCTTCATGTCGCGCATGACCGGCCAGAGTGTGGAGCGGGTCAGTTTCGACTTCACCTCCATCGCCGATCCCGTGTTGCGCAGCGCCGAACAGAAAGGCCTGCGGGTGTTCTTCGTCGGCGCGCGGCAGGTGGAACTGGACCTGTTCCTGCACAAGATTCGCGGTCGATATCCGCACCTGAGAATCGCCGGCAGTCACAACGGTTACTTCGATGCGGCCCAGGCGCTCGAGATTCAGGCCGACATTCGCGACAACGCCACGGACATCCTGATCACAGGGCTCGGCGCCGGCTTGCAGGAACAGTTCGTCGAACAGGCCCTGAGCCTGGGCTACACCGGCGTCGCCTTCACCTGCGGCGGCTTCATCCGCCAGGAAGCCACCGCCACGCTCAACTACTACCCCGAGATCATCAACCGCCTGCACCTGCGCGCGTTCTACCGCATGTACCGCGAGCCGCACACGATCCGGCGCTACCTGTTCAACTACCCCAGCAACTTTGTCCGGCTGTGGGCGCTGATCGCCCGACGCAAAGTGGCCGTCGACCTGCTGCGCCCCGAAGGCCGGGAAGCGAACATGAAGATCCTGTTCATCCTCAAGGACTTCACGCCCGGCGGTGGCGTCGAAGGCGTGCAGCAGCGGCTGGCCGGGCAATTTCTGCGTGAAGGTCGGCAGGTCGGCTTCTTTGTCATGAACGGTGATACACCGGAGCAGGAAGGCGCGACGTTTTTCCGCGGCGCGGGCGAAGGCCTCACAGGGCTGTTCAAGTCCATCCTCATGCTCCGCCGGATCATTCGCAGCGAAGGCGTGACCCACCTGATCGCCGCCAAGGAGCAGGCCAATATCTGCACCTGGTTTGCGACGCTGAACACTTCCTGCCGGGTGATCTACGCGCGTCACGCCGCCCTCGATTGCGCGGAACAGAAAACCGGGCCCACCAGCCTGCGTCTGCTCTATGCCTTGTACCTGTGCGGCAGCGGCAAGGTGGTCGCTGTCTCCAATGGTCTGCGCCAAGGTCTGGCGGAGCTGATGCCCTGGGGTCGTCAGCGCATCAGCTACTGCCCCAACGCCGTGGTCACCGAATCCATGCTCAGTGCCGCGCAGGCCCCCTTGCCCGAAGGCATACCCGCCAGCTACTGGCTGGGCGTGGGCCGGTTGGTGCAGCCCAAGGGCTTTCATCTGCTGCTCGATGCCTACGCGATGGCGTTGACCGGCACGCAGCCGTTGCCGGATCTGGTGATTGCCGGGGACGGCCCGGAGCGTCAGGCGCTGATCGAACAGGCGCACCGCCTGGGCATTGCCGAACGCGTGTACTTCACCGGTTTCCTGAGCAATCCCTACCCGCTGATCCGCCATGCACGGCTGCTGATCCTCAGCTCCTTCCACGAAGGCTTGCCCACGGTATTGATCGAAGCCCTGGCCCTGGGAACGCCGACCCTGGCCTGCGATTGCGGCCCCGGCCCTCGGGAGTTGCTCGACCATGGCCGGCTCGGGCGCCTGGTGAAGGTCAATGACGTGCCCGCACTCGCCGAAGGCCTGCTGCAAAGCCTGAGCGCCGACCCTGCCGCCCTGCCCACCGGCCGCGTCGCCGAGGAAGCGGTCAAACAGTACGGCAGTCGTCAGGCCGCCGCAGCCTACTACCAGGTATGGAACCAATGAAGAAGCTGCTGATCATCCTGCACGACCTCAGCGCCGGCGGTGCCGAGAAGATGATGGCGCGTCTGGCCGGTGCCCTGGTCGATGCCGGCAACGACGTGACGCTGTTGATGCTCACCGGTGGCGGCGTGAATGCCCGGGGCCTGGACCCGCGCGTCAAGCAGGTCGAGTTGAACAGCGGCCGCAGTGCCAATGCCGTACCTGCCCTGGCGCGCTTTCTTCGACAAAACCGCTTCGATGCGCAACTGGCAGCCCTCACCCACGTCAACGTGATCGCGATTGCCGCCGCCGCGCTGTCCGGCACTTTGTCGCGGCTGCACGTCAGCGAGCGCAACGCCTTCTCCCACGACAAGCACGTCAACCCGTCGCTGCGGGTGCGCCTGGCCTACGAGGTGGCGCCGCTGCTGTACCGGCTGATCCCCAACCCGGTGATCTGCGTGTCGCGAGGGGTGGCCGAGGATCTGGTGGACACCACCATCGCCCGCGATCGGGACGTCACCGTTGCCGACAACCCGGTGCTGGACGATGACTTTCACCACCGCCCGCCCGCCGCTGCGGAGCATCCCTGGTTGCTGGACAAGACCACGCCGGTGGTGGTTGCCGTCGGGCGTCTAGCTGGGCAGAAAGGCTTTGACACCCTGATCGAGGCCTTTGCCCGGCTGCCAAACCGTTCGACACGCCTGATCATCTTCGGTGAAGGCTCGCTCAGGGCGCAGTTGCTCGAACAGGCCCGGGCACTGGCCGTCGAAAACCGGATCGACCTGCCGGGCTACACCGCCGACCCCATGGCCCAGGTCGCGGCGGCGGACTGCTTCGTGCTGTCGTCGCGCTTCGAAGGCAGCCCCAACGCGCTGGTCGAAGCCCTGGCCACGGGCACGCCGGTGGTTGCGACCCGTTGCCCCCACGGCCCGCAGGACATTCTTCAGGATGGCCTCGTCGCGCCGCTGGTGCCGGTAGATGACCCGGCGGCGCTGGCCCTGGCCATCAGTGATCAACTTGGTGCGCCAGTCGACACCCGGCGCCAGATCCGCATCGACGCCGCCGCCCGCTTCATGAATGGCCGGGCGGTGCAGACCTACCTCAGCGCCTTGCTCGGGAGTCCGTCGCCATGAACTCGTTGCCCGTGCGCTACACCACCTTGCGCGATCTGTTCGCGCTGTTCGGCGTGCTGTTTTACATGCAGGTGATCGCCTTCTTCACCAGCCTGGGCAGTGCGTCGAGCCTGGACGATGCCCAGCGCGACTTGGAAGGTAACCTGGTCAATCAGGTCTGCGGTCTGATCACCCTGCTGGTGCCGCTGTTTTTCTTCATCCGCCACAAGGTGTTCCTCAGCAAATGCTTTTACCGGCAGAACGCGTTTTTCCTGCTGTTCTTGTTGTGCATCGCCGCATCGATCAGTTGGTCCCACGACCCGATGCTCAGCCTCAAGCGCTTTGTCGCGTTGATGAGCGTGGTGTTTTTCGGCGGCTACATCGCCTACAACTACAGCATCGAAAAGATCAGTTTCGTGCTCGGCTGCACCATCGGCGCGGCGGCGTTCATCGGGCTGATTTGCGCGCTGATCCTGCCGGACATCGCCTTCATTTCCGGCGGCATTCGCGACGGTGCGTTCAAGGGGATCTTTCCGGAGAAAAACGCCGGGGCGCGGATCAACGCCATCGCCATCGTGTTGCTGCTGCCAATGATCCGCCGGCGCAATCCGTGGGCGATGTTCAGCGCCCTTTGTTCGCTGGTGGCCATCGGGCTCGCGCAGTCCGCCACGGGCCTTGCGCTGATTTGCGCGGGTGCTGCGAGCTACTGGTATTTCCTGACCATGATCCGTCTGCGCATCAACCGTTCGCTGCTGGCGTTTTTTGCTGCGACGGTGCTGTACGGGCTGATCTGCGCGTTTCTCTACGGCAACTACACGATGCTGCTGGAGATGCTCGGGCGTGACCCGACGCTTACCGACCGCATGCAGATCTGGGAGCTGCTGGCGCCCTTCATCGATGCCCAGGCGCTCAGGGGCTATGGCTTCGGTGCCTTCTGGTCAAGCCCCGATGCCGATGCGTTCATCTCGCGCTGGGGCTACATCGGCAATGCCCACAGCGGCTACATGGAAACCCTGCTCAACGGCGGCATGCTGCAGTTGATCGCGCTGGGGCTGATGCTGGCCGAAGCGCTGGTCAAGCAGTACCGCGCGGTGACCGCAGACCAGTCGGCGCAGTACCGGGCCAGCGCGCTGGTGATCATCGGCTTGTTCATCGTCACCAACTACGTGGCCTACGTGATTCCGAACTACCGCTCCGCCGAATTCCTGGTGTTTTGCATCCTGGCCCTGTCCTTCCGCCATCACCACGCGCGTGTCGGCGTTGCCAGTCGGCGGGTTGAGGCCCGTGCAGCGCAACAGAACGTGTTCAACGGCGCGACCGCCCGGGTCGTGCCCAAGGAGAAAAGCCCATGTTGAGTAGCAAGCCTGCGGCTCCCGCTTCGGTGTGCGTGGTCATTCCGATGTACAACGCCGCCCGCACCATCGAAAAGACCCTGGCGTCCCTGACCCAACAGACTCGCCAGCCCGATCGGGTGATCGTGGTCGATGACGGCTCAAGCGACGACTGCGCGCAACGGGTCCGGGACTTTGCCGCGCCTTTCCCGCTGACCCTGTTGCAGCAGGCCAATCAGGGCCCCGGCTGCGCGCGCAACAAGGGCGTGTTTGCCGCCCGGGAAACCTTCATCGCCTTCCTCGATGCCGATGACGAGTGGCATCCGCAGAAGCTTGAAAAGCAGTTGGCGCTCTACGATCGACTGACCGCCGAGGGGCGTTCCGTGGGGCTGATCGACTGCTATCAAAAGAGCGTGTTCAGCGACGGCCACGAGCAGCTGGAAGAACGTCGCAAAAGCGGCAATCACTTCGCCGACTTCATGCGCGAAAACGTGATCAACGGCACCTCCGGCGTGCTGGTGTTGCGCGAAGCGGTCTGCGCCCTGGACGGTTTCGATCAGTCCCTGCGATTTGCCGAGGACCGCCTGCTGTGGACGCGGATCGCCGAGAGCTGGGAGATCCACACCGTGCCGCAGATCCTGCATCGGCGTAACGTCGACAGCGGCAACATCACCGCGCAACCGCAGAAGTACTACCCGTACAAAGTCCGTTTCATCGAGCTGTACCTGGCGCGCTATGGCGAACGCTTGACCCGGCAACAGCGCATTTATTTCGTGCTGGCCAACCACGCCGAATTCCTCAACGCGTTTTCCCGCAGCGGCGATCACGCCCAGGTGATCAAGGTGTTCGGGCAGATGCTCGGCCACTCCTGGCAGACGCTGATTTTATTCAACGGCAAGCCGACCCTGCGCTACCTCTATGCGCGCTTCAGAACGCTGCTCAAGCATTCCTGAAGCGGCGGCTCCTGAAACCGTGCTCCTGAACGTTCCGCCGGGCTCAACCCTATGGCCAATCAACGTCTCGTCACCCTGACCTGGATCTTCACCGAGAAATTCGGCCTGATCTTCCTGTCGATGATCACCTTCGTCATCTATGCCCGGCTGCTGTCGCCGGAAGAACTGGGCGTGGGCACGGTGATCATCGCCATCGTCGAGGTGATCGGCATCCTCTTCTCCTCGGTGCTGGAAGACCCGCTGGTGCGCCTCGAACGCCTCGATGAGCGGCGCATCGCCACGGCGTTCTGGGCGGCGGTGCTGGCCAGCCTTGCGTCGATCGCGATCATCAGCGGCGTGGCAGTGCTCTGGCTCGATTCTGCCAATCTGCAATGGATGACTGCCGTCGCCTCGGTGAAGATTCTGTTCACCATGATGGCGCGGGTATACGTCGCAGAGATGCGCCGCAGCAGCAACTTCAAAATGCTCGCTTCACGCACACTGCTGGGCAAGATTTTTGGCGGTGTTGCCGGCATCGCCGTCGCCTTCTGGGGATTTGGCGCCTGGGCGGTCATTGCCCAGGCGCTGGTCATGGAGTTCGTGTCGATCGTGGTGTTGATGAACGGCGACCGGCGCCGGATGCCGATGGTCATCGACGGTCCGTTTCTGCGGGATCTGCTCAAGACCGGCCTGCCGGTGGCGGTCAACACCCTGAGTTCACAGACCCTGCAGCGCGGGGTCAACGTGGTGCTGGGCATCACCGCCGGCACCCACGCCGTCGGCATGTTTAACCTGGCGATGCGCATCATCGACCTGCCGCGCACAGCGTTCTACAACGGCCTGATGAGCTACGCCCTGCCGGCGTTCGCCAGGCGCCACGCGGAACCTGCGCGACTGATCGGCTTCATCTGCGACTCGACGGCGGTCAGCGGCTTTCTGCTTACACCCATCTTCATTGGCATCGCCGTCACCGCCAGCGACATCATCCTGCTGATCTTCGGCACCAAGTGGGCGGATGCGATCCCCCTGCTGCAGGTGCTGGCCTGCACCGCCGCCATCGGCAACACCGCAATGTACGCCACCACCGCGCTGGTGGCGGTCAACCGCACGCACCTGACCCTCAAGGCGGAAGTGGGCACGACGTTGCTGGCGCTGGCGCTGGTCTATTTTCTGGGCCCGCTGTACGGCGCCATGGCCGGCGCCCTCGCCTTGCTGCTGCGGATGGTGATCGTCACGCCGCTGCAGATTCGCGGGCTGAAAACCGCCATCGGTTATGACTGGCACGCGTTTTTTGCCTCCAGCTACCGCAGTGTCACGGCCGCGCTGGTGATGACCGTGCTGGTGCTGTGGCTGATGCCGCGCTTGCAGGTGCACGGTTTTGTTCATCTGGCCTGCAGCATCGGCGTCGGCGCGCTGACCTACGCGCTCGCTTACAGCCTGCTGCACCCGCGCTGGCCCCAGGAATTCAAGTCGGTCTTCACCACCCGCTGAACCCATTTCCCCGCAATCTCTCTGTGACAGGACGCCCATCATGCGCAAAACCACGCTGATCACTGGCGGGGCCGGTTACATCGGCTCCCACACCGTACTGACCCTGATGGACGCCGGCCACTCGGTGGTGGTGCTCGACAACCTGTGCAACAGCTGTCGGGAATCGATCCACCGGCTTGAGCAACTGACCCATAGCCATGTCGATTTCATCGAGGGCGACGTGCGTGACAGCCTGCTGCTCGACGAGATTTTCGACACCTACGACATCGATGCGGTGATGCATTTCTCCAGCCTCAAATCCGTGGCCGAAAGCGTGCGCAAACCGCTGGAGTATTACGCCAACAACGTCGCCGGCACCCTAAACCTGTGCCAGGCCATGGCCCGGGCGCGGGTGTTCAAGCTGGTGTTCAGCTCGTCGGCCACCGTCTACGGCGACCCTGCACAAATCCCGATTGCCGAGGACCTGGGCACCGGCAATCCGGTCAATCCCTACGGGCGCAGCAAGCTGATGATCGAAGAGCTGCTGCAGGACCTGGCGCTGTCAGAACCGCGCTGGAGCATCGCGCTGCTGCGTTATTTCAACCCTATCGGCGCCCACGAAAGCGGGCTGATCGGCGAAGACCCTCACGGTCGGCCGAACAATCTTTTACCCTGCCTGACCCAGGTCGCCATCGGGCGGATTCCCGAACTGACCGTGTTCGGCAACGACTACCCCACGGTCGATGGCACCTGCGTGCGCGATTACATCCACGTGGTTGATCTGGCCGAAGGGCACCTGAAAGCCTTGCAGATGCTGCATTACAGCCCGGGCGTGAACATCTGGAACCTGGGCACCGGCACCGGCTACAGCGTGTTGCAGATCATCCACAGTTTCGAAGACGTGACCGGGATCAAGATCCCCTACCACTTCGCCCCGCGCCGTGCCGGGGACATCGCCCAGTGCTGGGCCGACCCCAGCAAGGCCGAACGCGATCTGGGCTGGCACGCGCAGCGCAATCTGGAACAGATGATCGCCGACACCTGGCGTTGGCAGTCGGCCAATCCCTTCGGTTATCACTCCCGCCCACCCATGCCGATAGCCATGGCTATGAAATGAATGGAGCCTGCCCATGATCAGGGAATGTCTACTGGGTCTGTTGTTGATCAGCACCGTGTTCGAAGCATCCGCCGCACCCTCGCAGCCACCCACCGAGGGCTTGGTGATGTGGCTCGACGCCGCCGATGCTTCGAACGTCAGCCGTAATGAACAGGGGCGTGTGACGCGCTGGCAGGACAAGTCCGGTCGCGGCAATGACGTCAACGCGGACAATGTCGCGGCCAGCGCGTTGCCCGCGTACGTCAGCAATGCCCTCAACGGCCACGGCGTGGTGCGCTTGAGTGGCACGGCAGCGTTCAGTGCCAATGCGCTACGAACCACGAGAGGGCCGGTCACGGTCTTTGTGGTTTCCCGGCGATTGCCCGAGCAGGCCGGCGGCAAGGCCTGGCAACGCCTGATCAGCTCGCGCCCGCAGTTGGCCGACAACGATAACGTGGCGCCGAATTTCGGCCTCAGCGTGCAACAGACCACCGCCTATGAACCCGCCCTGGCTTTCCTGGAATCCGGCGACGTGCCTATCGGCCCGCTCGCGGTCGGGCGCAATGTGGTGGGGACCTCGGAAATTCTGCGTGGCGACATCGCCGAAGTGCTGGTGTACGACCGACCGCTGGCCACTCAGGCCGAGCGTCAGGCTGTGTTCGAGTATCTGACGCAAAAGTGGAAGGTTGCCGCCCCGCAGCAAACCAATGCCTGGACCCGCATCGGCCCCCTCGGCCCGCTGCCGCAGCGGACCAACCCCAACCTGCCGCTGTCCGATCAGGCCAATGTTGGCCAGTGGCGGCCGGACCCGCGCTTCACCGACGACTTCAACGGCAACACCCTCGACCCCGAGCGCTGGCACGTCAACAACGCCACCGGCACCGATTCGCTGGGGCGCAAACCGGCGCTGTTCCTTCCCGAGAACGCCACGGTCAGTGATGGGTATCTGAACATCGTCTTCCGCAAGCAGACGTTGCCCGAGAAGTATGTGCGTCTTGGCTACAAGGACTACAGCAGCGCCATGGTGCGGACCATTGAACGTGGCGACTACGGCTACTACGAGGCGCGAGCCAAGCCGATGAACTCGGCAGGCTCAAGTGCGTTCTGGCTGGCCTGGACCGGGCTTGCGGACAACGCCACGGAGATCGACATCTTCGAAATCGGCGGCAAGACCAAAGACGCCAAATTCGACCGCATGTACAACATGAACGCCCACGTCTGGGCCACCCCGACCAGCACCGCTCACCTGGCCGAAGGCAGCACCTGGATCAGCCCGTGGCGCTTTGCCGAGGATTTTCATGTGTATGGGCTGGACTGGCAGCGCGATACCTTGCGCTGGTATGTCGATGGCGTGCTGGTGAGGGAGGCGAAGAACAGCCACTTCTTCTTTCCGATGCAGATCGTTTTTGACAGCGAGGCGATGTGGGACTGGTTTGGGGTGGTCGATGATGCGGATCTGCCGTCGACCTTTAGTGTGGATTACATCAAGGTTTGGCGGCGGGGCAACTAGCAATCGCGAGCAGGCTCGCTCCCACAGGGGGCGGGGGTGTACTGAAAATTGGGTCACAACACAAAATCACTGTGGGAGCGGGCTTGCTCGCGAAAGCGGTGTGTCAGGCACCACAGATGTCGACTGTGTCGACGCCTTCGCGAGCAAGCCCGCTCCCACATGGGGGATTGGGGTGTGCTCAAAATGGGGTCGCAACACGGAACCACTGTGGGAGCGGGCTTGCTCGCGAAAACGCAGTGTCAGGCACCACAGATGTCGACTGTGCCGACGCCTTCGCGAGCAAGCCCGCTCCCACAGGGGATGTGTGACGGGCTCAATATCCGTGGTGACCCCGATCCACTGTGGGAGCGAGCCTGCTCGCGATGAGGCCCGCACATTCAGCGCAAACATCAGGTATCGACCTGCACCACCTCAATCCCCAACGCCCGGTAATCCTCGACATTGCCCGACGCCACCTGCCGCTCGGTGATCAGCGCATGCAATCGCGTGCAAGGCGCAACCACAAACGGCTCAACCGCCCCCAGCTTGTCCGCCGTGGTCACCGCAATCACCCGGGCCGCGCTGTCGAGCATCGCCTGTTTCACCGGCACTTCATCAAAATGCAGGGAGCTGATGCCCACTTGCGGATGGATCGCGCAAACCCCGGTGAACAACAGGTCGGCTTTGATCCCTTCAAGCAAACGCAGGGTTTCATGGCCGCCGGCCGACATCGTCGCCGGATTGACCTGACCGCCCGCCAGAATCACTTTCACCCCCTTGTACTCGGACAACGTGATCGCCGTCATGGGCGATGCCGTGACCGCGGTAAAGCAAATATCCGCCGGCAACGAGCGCGCGATCTGCAAGGTCGTGGAGCCGGAGTCGAACATCACGGTCTGGCCGTTCTCCACCCAACTGGCGGCCAATTGCGCCAACCGGGCCTTCACCTCGTCGGTTTCGCTGACACGGGTGAAGTAGTCCTTGCCGGTGTCCTTGGGCCGCGGCAGTGCCCCGCCGTGCACCCGCTGCACCAGGCCGGAGGCGTCAAGTTCGGCCAGATCGCGGCGAATGGTGTCTTCGGACACGGCGAAATGCTGGCTCAACTCCGAAGCCATGACCTTGCCGTCGCGTTCGAGGATCAGGAGGATTTTCTGTCGGCGCAGATGAGGAAGCTCTGCCGGAGAATGCTGCTCGTGCATGTTTTCGCCCGTTTATGCATGAAATTGCGTGTTCGTGCGAGATTAGCCAAAGCCTTGGGCAAACACAAACCGTCCTTCGCGCAAAGGCGTGCCAGGTATCATTTCTTTCGATCTTTCAAATCAAGAAGCGGAATTTTTTATTTGCCCTGCCGCTGTTCAAAATGGCGCCATCAAAAATGTACTGGATGGAGTCGCCATGAATCTCAATTTCGCTTTCGCCTGCATGATCGTGGTCTCGTTCACCATCGCCCTGGTGCACACCTGATCGGCAAAAACCCGCTACTCTGCAGGCCCCCTTCCGGCAGAGTCGCACCATGGTTTTCGCCATTGTCAGCAACGGCACCCTTGTCACACCCGCAGAACCCGACACCTCGGTACCCTGGTGGAGCTTCGGCAAAACCGTACTCGCCGCCACCGCCCTGACCTTGGTGCGCGATGGTTTGACCGGTCTTGACGACCCTGTGGCCGAAGGGCCTTTCACTCTGCGTCAGCTGCTGCGCCATGAAGCGGGACTGGCGGATTACTCCGAACTCGCCGACTACCACAGCGCCGTCGCCCGCCACGACTACCCCTGGCCCGCCGATGACCTCCTTGAACGCCTAGATGCCCGCCGGCTGCGCTACACGCCGGGAGATGGCTGGCGTTACTCCAATGTCGGTTACCTCTACGTCACCCGCCTGATCGAGCGTGTGACCGGCCTTGCGCTGGAACAAGCCCTGACCCGACAAGTATTCAATCCCCTGCACCTATCCCGCGTACGCCTGGCCAAAACCCGCGCCGACCTGCAAGGCGTGGAGATGGGCAGCGCGCCAGACTACGACCCGGGCTGGGTCTACCACGGCCTGCTGGTCGGCCCGCTCGATGAAGCGGCCCTGTGTCTGGATCGGGTGCTGAGCGGGACCCTGCTCCCTCCTGAACTGCGACGCGAAATGCAAACCGCCCGTCCATTAGGTGGCCCGATTCCCGGGCGTCCGTGGACGACACCGGGCTATGGAATGGGTCTGATGCGAGGCGAGGAATCCAACGGCCGAACGTTAAGCGGTCACACGGGCGTTGGACCCGGCAGCGTGGTAGCGGTTTATCGCTGTGTGGGCGGGGACAAATCGGCGAGTTGCGCGGTATTTCACGCGGGCGGGAATGAAGGGGCCGTCGAGTTCGACGTGGTTGAACGCCTTTCTACATCTCTGCACCGCCCTCTGTAGGAGCGAGCATGCTCGCGATGGATGACCAGACACCGCGGGAAAACAGACAGCCCACGTCATCGTTGACGACCATCGCGAGCATGCTCGCTCCTACAGGGGCCAGTGTCAGTTGCTGGCTACGTGGTCGGCAGTGCCCGAAGTCATCAGCACTTTCAACGAGGCATCGAACTGCTTCAGCGCATTGACCTGCAACTCAGTCTGCTGGTTGATCTGCGCCGCAATCTGCGGTGCGGCCTTGCCCTTTACCCACACCGACGGCATCTGCTGCGACTGCGAGCCTTCGGCCTGGCCGATGTATTGCAGGTTGGCGTCATAGAACTTGGCCATGAACCGCGCGTCGACTTGGTTGTTTCGCTTGGACACCAGACGGCTGTAGGTGTCGAGCATCACCACCACATCAGGATGGGCCTGCACCGCCGCGTCGAGGCTGTCATAGACGGTCACCGACGCGAATTGCTTCTGCAACGAACCCATCAGCCAGTTGATCGCCCGCTTCGGATCGGAACTGTCGACGAACGCCTTGGCGATCTGCTGATTCATCTCAGGATTTTTCGCGCCGTTGACCGCCACCGCGTGGTAGTTCTGCAGGTACTCCTGGGTGCCCAGGGTATTTTCGCTGTAGAGCACCGCGACGGTTTTCGCCTTCTGCAAGCTGGTGCCACTGTCGGCGATGGGCAGGAAATGGCACGCGGGATCGGCGGCAACAGCCGGAGCGGCAATGGCAACGCTTGTGCTGAACACGGCGACAAAAGCCAACAGGGTCGAAATTTTCATCGCGCTGATTCCTTCAAAGGCGAGATCGATATGAAGCTATCTTCCTCTGATGACAGAAAAACAGAACTTGCATTGCTTAATGATAGCTATCGAGCAAATGAATGGTTGGAATCAGCGCAACATTCCGATGGCCCGCCGATACTTCTCGATACGCTCCAGATCCTCCCAACCCGGCTGCGCGATCCGCGACAGATCACTGTTCTCCTCAAGATCCGCCAGTTTCACCACCCGGCTAATCGGGTTCTGCGCCGCCCGGGCGATGAAATCCTCGTAGGCTTCCCCCGGACGCTTGGTCAGCGAATCGATGGCCGCCAGCACGGTTTCGCTGAAACCCTCCTCGCGCAGTTCGTCCAGACCGATGTCGCAGTCCTCGACCACATCGTGCAACACCGCGACGATCCGCTCTTCCAGGCTGGCGACCTTGAGCATCACCCGCAGCGCATGAAGGATGTACGGCGAGCCGCCCTTGTCGACCTGGCCCGTATGGGCGCCGGCTGCAATGGCGATGGCGTGTTCCAGTGTCTGGGTCATTTCGGTTCTCCCTGATTGATACGTTCCGGTTACATCGAGGTGTTGCGCCTGTTACCTCAGCGCCGCGCTTGTCACTTCTGCGCCGCCCGGCCGCCCCCTAGAGTATGGCCGTCGGTGTGAATGCGGGGAAACCGGTTGTCGGCCCTGATCCACGTCGATCCCTTAATCACGGAAGAGGTGAAATCATGAGTTTCGTCAAAGTGGAAAAAAACCAGGCCAGCGCCCCGTCGGAAGCGGACATGAAAAAAGCCATGACAGAAGCCGGCGGTGTTCCGGGCGAGTGCACCGGCACCAATGCCGCCCGGACCCTGACCTTCACTGGCGTGATCAGTCACACGGTGTACGAAAACAAACTGATCGAAGTCGCCAAGGGCAAACGCACCAGCTGGAATTTCGTCTGGGCCGACGCGCAGGCCGCCTGATGTGACTGCGGGGCGGCCAATGGTCGCCCCGCAGCCTTGAACCACTGATACAACCCCGTTACCCGCCTGTAACGCCGAGATACTTAGACCCCCTGCCCCTCGCGCCTAGAGTGAAGCCCTCGATGAGACGCCGGCGGCACTGCCCGCCGCTCTTCGATCGATTCATTCACATGGCAACACCACCAAGGAAGAGGACCACCATGAGCAAATCCATCGCTGTCAGCCAGACCAGCCAGCAGCTTCACAATGATGTGCAAGAAGCCGTCAAATCGATCATGGGTGCAACGCAACTGAAGTCGTCGGACTACAACAAAGTCCTGAGGTCCGCCCTGGCGGCTTCGCAGAAAACCGTCACCATCGAGATCGCCCCGGGCGATCTGACCCTGCTCAAGAAGTCCGGCTACAAGCTGTGCTTCGCCAAGAAAGTCGGCACCGCGGACTACAACGTGGTCTGGCAGTCCTACACCGCGTACCTGAGCAACAATGAATTCAGCTGGACCCCGATGTATCAGATGTTCGCGTCCAACGTGTTCAAGGAAAACGTGCAGGTCAAAGTCTCGACCAATATCGTCAACATTGGCCTGGGGCAAACCTCGACCCTCGATGAACACGGCCTGCTGAGCCCGGCGGTGACCGGTGGACCGGATGTCTCCGTGACCTTCGTCAACGATTACGCGCCGATCCATCCGGGGATCAACCAGCTGTCCACCGGCATCGATGGCAATCAGGTCAGCACGCCGATCTATGTGGCGGTGGATCAGGTGGTCACCGGCAAGACCGTGCTAACCCCCGTGGAAACCATCCTTGTGTGGTTCGAGCAGAACGTACAGACGAGCACCATGTTCAGTACCTCACGCTCGAAGGCGATCGAAATCGACCTGACGTACGAAAACACCGCCGGTCGCCTGTATGAAGACGGTAAGTGGAAAACCATATAACCAGTGCATCGGGGCAACCTTGCGGTTGCCCCTTCCTATTCATCCAACGCACCACGGGCAAAATACCCCGCCAACGACTGGCAGATCGATCCCGCCAGATCCTCCTGGGTCGCAATCCCGTACGGCTGATTGCGATCGAACTGCGCCGACCAGCGAATCCGCCCCTGCGCCACATCCACCAGGCGCAACGACGCGCGCACCCGCGCAGGCTCGACCCGCACGCTGCCTTCCAGGCAAAAGCTGTAGCGCCCGCCCCGGTCCGTTTCGGCCACTTTGGCGCTGCCGCGGGGCACGCGCATCAGCACATGGCCAGCGCCGGTTGAGGCCTGCTCGAAGGACTCGAACAGCCGGCAACTCAACTCCTCGCACAGGCCGCGGGTAAAATCATCCCCCTCACGGGTGAGGCAGGTGAAGGGCTGAATCTGCAGAATCGGTCGGCGTCCGCCAGGGCTCTTGGGCCGCAGACGTTGATAGGCCAGGCGATAACAGCCGGGCGGGATGCTCAGGCGTACCGGGTCCTGCTGGCCGTTGCTGGCGTAGTGCGCGGCGAGCTTGCGCCGCAACCGCCCCACCTGGACCCGCACCACCGGATCGTCCCCGGTGCAATACACCGCCGGATCGCGACGGAACACCGCGATGCCGATGGCGTGTTCGGTCAGTGGCGGGCTGGAGGCATGCAGGTCGTGTTCCACCAGAAAGCGCAACAGGCTGCCCATGCGTCGGGACTTGGCAAACAGCGGGCTACCCAGCAATGACGCCAGGACCCGCTCCACCTCTTGTTGATCGAGCGCGTCGGGAATGGCGTCCGCACTCGTCTGGGCAATGTGTTTGATCACCATCGCCTGCCTCCGTGCAGGTTATCGACAGAAAGGATGTCGTACTCCGTGTTTTCCCTTGCAACGAGGGCCACCGTGGGCACCGGCGCTGCAACGTCCAAGCGTAGCAGCCGTGGGAAGATCGGCAGGCGTTTGCACTGATAGCAACCTGACATCCGACGAACGTTGAAATGAGCGTTTGCTCGCGGGGTGCGAGTAATGAGCCTGCAACAGTCACTATTACCGTCCGCAGGTTTGCCCCAAATCCCTGTAGCAGCTGGCGAAGCCTGCGTTCGGCTGCGCAGCAGTCGTAAAACCTGAGTGCGAGGTTTACCTGAAACACCGCGTCAGCTGATTTCACGACTGCTGCGCAGCCGAACGCAGGCTTCGCCAGCTGCTACATGAAAGTCAGCGCATCGGGCTGCCTACTATCTGTACCGAAATGCTTTCGAAAATGACAAATTCCGGAAAAACGTAAATGCCTGCGCGATGTGTCCGTGGGATTCGCGTTCTGTCCGTGGAGGGTGTTTTTTTGCGCCTGCAAATGCCGTAGGAAATGTCCGATAGAGGTGTGAGTGCTTGTCTTCGGTGGACGGCGAAGCGGGTGTAGGTTTGGTTGGGTTATTTCCCAGGACATTCGGGCCGAAATCGCCATCCCAACAAACTCGCGACTTGCGCTTGGCCCCTGTCGCGACGCCCCGTGTAGGAACTGACGAAGGCTGCGATTCTTTGCTTTAGATCCCACAAAATCGGTCCTACATGGTCGTTTGCGGCCACAAAAACTCACATCTATATTCGGTCTCGCCAGCGACATCCGTTGGCGACACGGTTCGCAGCCATTAAGATCACCCCCTGTTCCGTCTGGCACGGCCGGCTCTCGGCCAAGCGTTGTCAATGGCGGTTGTGCACGGGAGACCTTCGGGTCAGCCGGGTATTGGTGATCTTCCCCCGGTCTGCGAACCCGTGCATAACTGCCACCCAATTTGATTCGCAGCAGAAAAGGTGGGAATTCGACTTTTATAAGGAAGATCTCATGAGTAATCAGACGCCAGAACGCTTCATCCCCATGAAACAAATCGCCACGGACTATCCCGTCCTCCTCATCGACAACCAGGCCCCCATCCGCGAACTGCACAACTGTGTCGCCGAACGCCTGAACGCCGTCCTCCACTACCTCAACCTCACGGCCTGCACCAGCCTGCCCGACTACTCCGAAAACGATATCAACACCGTCACCAACATCGCGCGGATACTGCTGCAGGATGTGCGGGACGTGTTTGCGGTCATCGAGAAGCGCGGATTCGACGTGCCGAAGGGCCAATAACGATCAGATCCCCTGTAGCAGCTGGCGAAGCCTGCGTCCGGCTGCGCAGCAGTCGTAAAACCTGAGTGCGAGTTTTACCTGAAACACCGCGCCGGCTGATTTTGCGACTGCTTCGCAGCCGGACGCAGGCTTCGCCAGCTGCTACAGGGGTTTCGTGAAAGTGCCGATCACGGTGCCAGAATCTCAAGCCAGGGCCAGCGAGCCTGATAACTCCTGGCCTTCTGCTCGAACAAATCCGGCTGCGGGTTTTTCGGGTTGATCCGTAATATCCCCTGTTCGGTATCTTCCAGGCCGTTAGGCGCATAGACCTCGCCCGTTTCAACATCCAACCCGATGCAAGTCCCGGCCACCAGATAGCGATCCACCCCATCCCGGGATGATTGAAGCGCCGGATACGCCTTGCCGAAACGCTCGCCATACCAAAGGTGCACCCGCGCCTGATTCTTGAATTCGACATTGACGCCCAGGTCCTGGAACAGGGCTTGAGCCGACTGAATCACCTCGTTCTCGGCCTCCCAGGACAGGTCCGTGTCGAAGTAGAAAACGTCGTAATCCTTGATACCCCAGTCCGCCGGCTGATTCGCCTGATGATTCCATACGGCCTGGAACAGGCAGCCGGCGGTGAGCATGCATTGATTGAGGTGAAGCGAAGGCAGGCGGGAGAGGATTTGGACGTTGATCGGGTTGGTCATGGCGATGCTGACCAGTTTTTCGGCGGTCAATGTCATGTTCGTTCCTTGAAAGGCATTGATTTTCGCAACAATCAGGGGGTGAGCAAATCGAGCTATTAATGATCGCTGCTGTTTAGCCGACCCTGACCATCATGTGAGCTTATCCACTACGTATTTCATGAACCAAGCCGGCTGGGTATCCGACATGATCGCAATGTCCTCGCCCTCTGTTATTTCCGCAATTTGGGCGAAACTCGAGGAACCATCTTCCGAGTTGTCGAAGACGTAGGCACGGTTGGACACAAGAATGGCGTCAGACAGATTCTCCAGTGATCGCTTGTAGCGCGAGCGAATCTTGTCGGGTGGTACATCGTGGCCACCTGTCGAGGCGCGGTAAGCCACCCGGGCCACATTTATTTCAGCATCCGCCGTCGCGACGTAGTACACGTACACCCGATAGCCAGCCAAACGAGCCTGCCGTAGCAACTCAATCTTGCTGACGTCCGACATGACTGTTTCAAAGGTGAAGCTGGCAAGCTCATTTATCAGAGAGACGCGAACATAATCTGAAAGCACAGAAGCGATGTACGAATCGATCTGTCGTGATGGAAATACAAGAAGGCTGCCCTCGACGATCAAACCATCGATCTTGGCCAAGGAATCAGGGAACTTAGAGAGAAATTTACTGGAACGTAGAAAGGCGATCGCGCCGTCGGCGTATGTCTGTAGTTTGAACTGAGTAAAATCGAATTTGCCCGTCTCACGAATTCCCAGTTCGATGGCATCAGGGTTCACGTAGTTAACGAGCAAGTGGGCGGGGACTTTTGAGTTGAACGTGCTTTTTCCGCTGCCATTGGGCCCAGCGAAGATCCTGACCCTTGGTGTGCTCAAACCTGAACCAGCGAAGCAAATTCCCTGTTGAGGTTTTTCTTCACTTTCAGTCGAGTGCCGGACTTGATGGTGCCATAGGTCTCAACCGATCGGAGCACCACGGACTCGGTACTGGAGACTTTCACCAACTGACCCGCACGAACCACAAGTACGGATTCGCCTTTGGACAGCGCGACGTTGAAAGCATCGCGAAACGCTTTGGCTGCGATCGACGGGATCATGGATTCCTGAGCCACGATTTGTGCTTCAGTCTTCTGTGGTTTCTCTTTTTTACGAGACATTTCCGGCTCCAATTTGCTCCTGGTGCATGCAGCCAATAATTAACATACATCCCAAGAAGCGTCGAGCGAGCTCTGCCGCTCTAGACACATACTCACATGAATCGCTCTTGGATCTGATGCGGGGTAGCTTCGCTGTAGGGTTGGTTCTCTCGAGTGAAACAACACTGCGATCTTGTGATTTTTAGGGGCAAGATCAAAAGATCGCAGACTTCGGCCGCTCCACAGCGGACTGCATCCACCCGCAAATCCAGGTCGTCTGTCAGGACGCTTTCGCGAGCAAGCCCGCTCCCACAGGTTCTGTGGCCTGGCACAAATTTCGCGGACCACCTCAAATCACTGTAGGAGCTAGCTTGCCGCGATGGTGGTCAACGATGACGCGGGTTACCTGAATGCCCGCGGTGTCTGGGCGTTCATCGCGAGCAGGCTCGCTCCCACAAGTTCAGCGGATGTATGCAAAATCAGCAAACACTCTCATTCCGCATAACCAAACCTCACCGCCCGGCTCTGCCCCCGCGTCGCCAGGCAGTAATACAACGGACACGTCACCACCAATCCCACCAGCCACGACAGATCCGCACCCTCCACCAGATTGGCATACGGCCCGACATACAACGACGTGCTGGCAAACGGCAGCTGCACAATGATGCCTATGAAATACGCCACAATCGCATGCACATTAAACCGCCCATAAATCCCGCCATCGGCGCGGAAGATCGAGGCGATGTCATAGCAGCCACGCTTGATCACATAGAAGTCGATCAGGTTGATCGAAGCCCACGGCACCAGCACCAGCAACAGCGCCAGAATCAGCCCGATGAACTGCGAAATGAAGTCCGCCGACGCACCCAGCGCCACCACGCAGCAACCCACCAGCACCACCGTCGACAACACCACACGCACCTTGATGCTCGGCGTCCACTGACCGGCAAACGTCTGGATCGAAGTGATGATCGACAGCACCGCGCCATACAGATTCAGGGCGTTGTGGCTGATGATGTTGAGCAGGAACAGCACCATCAGAATCGGCCCCAGCCAACCGGTGGACTGCTTGACCGCCGCCATCGCTTCAGTGCCTTCAGGAGTCGCCAGCACGGCTACCGCACCGAAGGTGAACGACAGAATCGTGCCCAGGGTCGCGCCCAGATACGTGGCGAAAAACGGACGGCTGATGCCGATATCCGCCGGCAGGTAGCGCGAATAGTCCGACACGTACGGCGAGAAGCTGATCTGCCAGATGATCCCCAGCGATACCGTCGCCAGCCAGCCGGACAGGTTGAAGCCGCCGCGGGTGAAGAAGTCCGCCGGCAGGTCATGGGCAAAGATGTAGAGGAAGCCGGCGAGCAGCGCGCTGCCCATGACCCAGGTGCCGATACGGTTCAGGGTATGGATGAAGCGGTAGCCGATCACCCCGATCGCCGTGGCGCTTAGCGCACCGATCAGAATGCTGGCCGGCACCGGTACCGAAGGCACGATGCCGACGATCGACTTGCCCGCGAGCACGATGTTGGAAATGAAGAAGCCGATGTAGATCAACGCGGCAAAGAACACGATCAGCAGCGCGCCGTAACGCCCGAACTGACCCCGGCTCTGGACCATTTGCGGGATGCCCATGCGTGGCCCCTGGGCCGAGGCGAGCGCAATCACCAGGCCACCGACCATATGCCCCAGGGCAATCGCCAGCAGACCCCAGAACAGATTGAGGTGGAACACCTGAACCACCATCGCGCCGGTCACGATCGGCAGCGGCGCAATGTTGGTGCTGAACCATAGAGTGAAGAGATCGCGGGCCTTCCCATGGCGCTCTGCGAGAGGAACGTAGTCGACCGTGTGGTTCTCGATCAACGGATCTTGCCGGGACATCTGGGACATAGGGTATGAACTCGAGTTTGTCTGTTCTTATCTTTGTAAAAGCCAAACCGGGGACGCTCTTTAGCGCCCCTCAGATGAGGACCATATTATGGTATTCCAACATTTTCACAAGACTGATCCGGTCCTGAAAATCGCATCTGATCCGCTTTCCTGCGGTATATCGACGCACTCCCCTACGCGCAAAGCCCCGTATTCATTGAGCCGAAGAGGCGTCATGCGCGTTTGTCGGCACGCAATGAAAGTCCTTGCAAACTTGGTATTACGGTATACCATCAGACCTACAAACACATAAAAACCGCGTCACACCACCCGAGGAACGTCCAATGATCGATGCCGCCGTCTACAAACAAGTCATGGGCTCGTTCCCGTCCGGCGTGACCGTTATCACCACCCTCGATGACGACGGGCAGATCGTCGGCCTGACCGCCAGCGCCTTCAGCTCGCTGTCCATGGACCCTGCCCTGGTGCTGTTCTGCCCCAACTACAGCTCCGACTCCTATCCTGTGTTGATCAAGAACAAGCGCTTCGCCATTCATTTCCTGTCCGGCGGCCAGCAAAGCGAAGCCTATGCGTTCGCCCGCAAAGGCAAGGACAAGGCCCAAGGCATCGAGTGGACCCTGAGCGAACTGGGCAACCCGATCCTGGCCAACGCCACGGCGGTCATTGAATGCGAGCTGTGGCGCGAATATGAAGGCGGCGACCACGCGATCATGGTCGGCGCGGTGAAGAACCTGATCGTGCCTTCGCACGACGCCGGCCCGCTGGTGTATTGCCACGGGAAGATGGGGGCGTTGCCTGTTCTGGCCTGAGCCACCTCCCACAAGTTAAAAGAATTTGCAGTCATTTCGTATTATGGTATACCAATAACCATCAGCCCCGCAGTCGACGGGTCGACCACAAGAGATTCGAGGTAGCGTCATGAAATTTTCCCTGTTCGTACACATGGAACGTTGGGACGAAAGCGTCAGCCACCGTCAGTTGTTCGAAGACCTGACCGAACTGACCCTGATGGCCGAAGCCGGTGGTTTCAACACCGTATGGATCGGCGAACACCACGCCATGGAATACACCATCTCGCCAAGCCCGATGCCGCTGCTGGCGTACCTCGCCGCCAAGACCACCACCATTCACCTGGGCGCCGGCACCATCATCGCGCCGTTCTGGCACCCGCTGCGGGTCGCCGGTGAATGCGCCCTGCTCGACGTGATCAGCAACGGTCGCATGGAAGTCGGCCTGGCGCGTGGCGCTTACCAGGTGGAATTCGATCGCATGGCCGGCGGCATGCCAGCTTCCAGCGGCGGCCAGGCCCTGCGGGAAATGGTTCCGGTGGTGCGTGCCCTGTGGAAAGGCGACTACGCCCACGACGGCGACATCTGGAAATTCCCTACCTCCACCAGCGTGCCCAAGCCGATCCAGCAGCCGAACCCACCGATGTGGATCGCCGCCCGCGACCCGGACTCGCACAACTTCGCCGTGGCCAACGGCTGCAACGTCATGGTCACGCCGCTGATGAAAGGCGACGAAGAAGTTCTCGACCTGAAGAACAAATTCCAGGCCGCACTGGACAACAACCCGGACGTGCCGCGCCCGCAACTGATGGTGCTGCGTCACACCCACGTGCACACCGCAGACGACCCGGAAGGCTGGAAGGTCGGCGCCACGGCCATCTCGAAGTTCTACCGCACCTTCGACGCCTGGTTCGGCAACAAGCAGACCCCGGTCAACGGCTTCCTGGCGCCAAGCCCGGAAGAGAAATTCGCCGGCCGTCCGGAGTTCGAACTGGAAAGCCTGCACAAGACCGCCATGATCGGCACCCCGGAAGAAATCATTCCGCGCATCAAGTACTACCAGGAACTGGGCGTCGACGAATTCAGCTTCTGGTGCGACAACAGCCTGCCCCACGCGGAAAAGAAAAAGTCGCTGGAGCTGTTCATCAAGCATGTGGTGCCAGCGTTTCGCTGATTACCACCCTGCCCCGCGGATGCGAAGCCGCGGGGCGTGACTGACGTGCAGGGTCGATTTCCATGAGCATTGCTTCATGAACCATGGTCATCTTCAATCGCTCGCCCTTCCCTCCGGCGCCGCGCAGGCTTATCTGCGCGGTGAATGGACCGCTTCGCACCTGCATTTCAAGCGCCTGCGCGCCAGCGTCACTGCCAAGCAGAACGGCTTCTGGCAAATAGTTCACTGAGCAATCCCGAATACGAATCCACGTACCCAGACATCGGGCGTCAACCCCGTGCCTTGGGTGCATCGTGCTACGTCCGGCTCCTGCCGGGCTGGCAGGACGCAACCGCGTCCGGCTCATGATCAGGTTTGCCCCATGAACAATAAAAACGCACTGTTGATCATCGACATGCAACAAGAGGACGGTTTCGTCCTCGAACACTTCGACACGGTGGTCGCCAACACCGCCATCCTTCTGGAATCTGCCCGCCACCAACAGATCCCCGTCATCTTTACCCGCCATCTCAACAGGGCCGACGGTCTAGACCTGCCGCTCGGCGAACCCCTTGACGCCGATGGCGGCCCAAGCAGTTATCGCGCCGATACCCGGCAGATCGAAATCATCGAATCACTCGCCCCACAGGCCGATGACACGGTAATCGACAAAGGCCGCTACAGCGCCTTCCACCGCACCGATCTGGACAGTCGGCTCAAGACCCAAAACATCGACACGCTCACCATCGGCGGCGTGCTGACCGATGTCTGCGTATTGAGTACGGTGTTCGATGCCTTTGCGCTGGGCTATCGCATTCGTCTGGTCAGCGACGCCTGC
This sequence comes from Pseudomonas sp. REP124, assembly GCF_020164475.1. GTDB lineage: Bacteria > Pseudomonadota > Gammaproteobacteria > Pseudomonadales > Pseudomonadaceae > Aquipseudomonas. The sequence goes on from NZ_JAIQWX010000023.1 coordinate 33,892, forward strand.
ACCACGACCACCCTGGCCGCGCATTACTCGGCGCTGTTGATCATGGCCAATTGGGTCTATTCGCTGGAAATGCTCACCACTAGCCAATGTCTTCGAGCCTTTGCCCAGCGCGATTACCTGAGCCTGAATCCCGACCAGCCGGACATGTTCGCCCACCAGCCCCACGAGCTGGAAAGCACCATCGCCCGTCTGCAAGCCAACCTCGTCCAGGTTCAGGAGTGATCGCCATGCAAGTCGAGAAAAGAAGCATCGATTTCATCCCGGAAACCGAACGTCACGGCCGTCCGGGTTCGCTGTTCTTCATCTGGTTCGGCGCCAACATGAACATCACCACCATCGCCTCCGGCGTGTTGCCGGTGGTGATGGGGCTTAACCTGTTCTGGAGCGCTCTGGCCATTCTGATCGGTTCCCTGGTGGGAGCGATTTTCATGGCATCCCATTCCGCCCAGGGACCGAAACTGGGCATCCCGCAGATGATCCAGAGTCGCGCTCAGTTCGGCGTGATCGGCGCGGTGTTGCCCTTGCTGTTCGTGATGCTGATTTACCTGGGATTCTTCGTCAGCAACACCCTGCTCGCCGCCCAGGCGCTGGAGTCGGTCAGCCCGCTGCCGGCCACCGGCAATGTCTACCTGATCGGCGCCTTGTGCTTCGTGGTTGCGCTGTATGGCTACCGGCTGATCCATCGCTTGCAGAAGTTGCTGTCGATCCTCTCGCTGCTGGTGTTTGCCGCCGCCACAATCCTCGCGTTGCAGCTACCGATCCCGGCCGAACAGTGGCTGCCGACCGGTTTTTCGCTGTCGAAGTTCCTGGTGGCGGTGAGCATTGCCGTGACCTGGCAACTGTCCTACGCCCCCTATGTCGCCGACTATTCGCGTTACCTGCCCGGCAACACTTCCACCGCTCGGGTGTTCTGGTTCAGCTACGCCGGCACCGTCAGCGGCGGTGCCTGGATGATGATTCTCGGGGCGATCCTCAGCGTCGGCATCAGCGATTTCTCAAGCAACGTCGGCGGCCATGTCGCCGGCCTGTTCGGCAGTGGCGCGCTGTTGCTGTTCGCCTTCATCGTTTATGGCCAGGTGTCGATCAACGTGTTCAACCTGTACGGCGCCTTCATGTCGACCGTGACCGTGATCGAGCCTTTCGCCCGACTCAAGGTCACGCCTCGGGTGCGCTGCGTGTTTATGCTGCTGATCAGTCTGCTGGCGACGGCGCTGTGCACCATCAGCCAGGATGATTTCATCAGCTTCTTCCTCAACTTCATTTTCTTCATGAGCTACTTCCTGATCCCCTGGACGGCAATCAACCTGGTGGACTACTACTGCCTGCGCAAAGGCCAGTACCGGATCGATGACATTTTCGATCCCGACGGTGTGTACGGGCGGGTCAACTGGATCGCCTGTGGCAGCTTCGTGCTGGCGATTGCCCTGGAAGTGCCGTTCATGAACACCACGCTGTATGTCGGTCCCGTTGCTACGGCGCTGGATGGCGTGGACCTGGCGTGGCTGGTGGGGTTGCTGGTGCCTGCGGTGAGTTATTACGGGTTGATGAAGCGGGCGATTGGCAAGCCGGTTTTGACCAGCACGTCATAACACTACCCACCTGTAGGAGCCGAGCTGCTCGCGATGGACGTCAACGATGACGCGGGCCGTCTGATTCCCCGCGTTGTCCTGTCGTGCATCGCGAGCAAGCTCGGCTCCTACAGGGTTCAGCGTCGAGAAGCTTTGTATCGCAATGTATCTACACTTCCCCGCGATACAAAACGCTTCACCCGCGCGCTTTTCTGAAATAGCCCGGATACCTCCCTGCCCTTAAATGTGAACCACGGCCTTCACCGCCTGGCCACCACTGAAAAAGGAGCTCCACCATGAACGTGCATTTTTCGAAATCCAACGCCGATAAAAATCGCCGCCATCTGGTGGGTTCCACTGTTCTTGCCCTGACCCTGGGCGTCCTGGGCGCCATCAATGCCCAGGCGAGCACCACGCCAACCACCGCGCCTGCCGCCGCTTCCGTCAACGCCGATACCCCGTTCGGCCCGCTCAAGCACATCAAGGCCGGCCTGCTGGACGTGGCCTACGCCGAAACCGGCCCCGCCAATGGCCCGGTGGTGATCCTGCTGCACGGCTGGCCGTACGACATTCACAGCTACGACGAAGTCGCCCCGCTGCTCGCCGCCAAGGGTTATCGAGTGCTGATGCCTTACGCCCGGGGTTATGGCGATACCAAATTCCTGTCCGACAAAACCCTGCGCAACGGCCAGCCTGCTGCACTGGCCAGCGACGTGATCGACTTCATGGATGCGCTGAAAATCAAACAGGCGGTGCTCGGTGGCTACGACTGGGGCGCTCGCTCGGCGGATATCGTCTCGGCGCTGTGGCCGGAGCGGGTCAAGGCGCTGGTGTCGGTCAGCGGTTACCTGATCGGCAATCAGGCCGCCGGCAAGAACCCGCTGCCGCCCAAGGCTGAACTGCAGTGGTGGTACCAGTTCTACTTCGCCACCGACCGCGGCCGCGACGGCTACCAGAAAAACACCCACGACTTCGCCAAGTTGATCTGGCAGTTGGCTTCGCCACAGTGGAAGTTCGATGACGCCACCTACGACCGCAGCGCCGCCGCCCTGAACAACCCGGATCACGTCGCCATCACGGTCTACAACTACCGCTGGCGCCTGGGCCTGGAAACCGGCGAAAGCAAGTACGACGCCCTGGAGAAGAAGCTGGCCAAGGCCCCGTCCATCAGCGTGCCGACCATCACCATGGAAGGCGACGCCAACGGCGCGCCGCACCCGAAAGCCGAGGACTATCGCCAGCGCTTCACCGGCAAATACGAGTACCGGCTGATCTCCGGCGGCATCGGCCACAACCTGCCGCAGGAAGACCCGCAGGCCTTTGCCAAGGCGATCATTGACGCTGATCACCTGTAAGGTCGAGAGGCAAGAAGATCTTCTGGAAAAATGAACGGGTGTTTCTTAAATATTCAGTTTTCGAAACACCCGCCCAGGGATAACTTGATCGCAAGTCCGGCAAGCGCCGTTGGCCGGTTAAAAGATCGCAGCCTGCGGCAGCTCCTACACTTTATCGGTGCACTGGAGCTGCCGCAGGCTGCGATCTATTTTCGCCAATCCTGCCCATTGATTTCTTGCGATCCGAGGTAAGTCCCATGTCTGAACAAAACCTGGCTGTGCACGCGCCCTACAACGGCGCCCTACTCGGTCATGTCGTCGCGGCCAGCGCGGCCGATGTCGAGCAGGCGCTGAGCGTCGCCCACGGCCTGTATCGCGATCGCAGCCAATGGCTGAGCAAGCCTCGGCGCATCGAAATCCTGCACCGTGCGGCCCAGTTGATCACCGAACGCAAGGTCGAGATCGCCACCCAGGCGGCCAGCGAGGGCGGCAAGCCGTTGAAGGATTCTTTGGCTGAAGTGGAGCGCGGTATCGACGGCATCCTCAACAGCATCGAAGTGCTGCGTACCGAGGGTGGTCATGTGATTCCGATGGGCGTGAACGCCGCGTCGGCCAACCGTGTGGCCTTCACCCAATTCGAGCCGATTGGCGTGGTGGCGGCTGTTTCAGCTTTCAACCACCCGTTCAACCTGATCGTGCACCAAGTGATCCCGGCCATCGCCGTCGGCGCGCCGGTGATCGTCAAGCCGGCGGGCAACACCCCGCTGAGCTGCCGCACCCTGATCGATATCCTGACCGAAGCCGGCCTGCCGCAAGGCTGGGCGCAGATGCTGCTGCCGGCGGACAACACCATCACCGGCAAGCTGGTGTCCGACCCCCGGGTAGGTTTCTTCAGCTTCATCGGTTCGGCGAAAGTCGGCTGGATGCTGCGTTCGACCCTGGCGCCGGGTGCCCGTTGCGCACTGGAACACGGCGGTGTGGCGCCGGTGATGCTGGCGGCCGATGCCGATCTGGACGACTCACTGCCGCGCATCGCTCGTGGCGCTTTCTTCCATGCTGGCCAGGTTTGCGTCAGCGTGCAGCGAGTGTTCTGTCACAGCAGCATTGCCGAGCAGGTGGCCGAGCGCCTGGGCCAACTGGGCGATGCCATGGTAGTCGGCGATCCGACCGATGCCCGAACCGATGTCGGCCCGCTGATCACCGAGCGTGAAGTCGCTCGCGTCAGCCAGTGGGTGGACGAAGCCGTCGCTGGCGGCGCGCGCCTGATCTCCGGTGGTCGTGCGCTGGGCAACAACTGCTACGCGCCGACCGTGCTGCTCAACCCGTCCATCGACTCCAGCGTGATGCAGAAGGAAGTGTTCGGCCCGGTGGTCGCGGTGTATGCCTACGACGATCTGTCTGAAGCGATCGGGCTGGCCAACTCGCTGCCCGACTCCTTCCAGGCCGCGGTCTTCACCCAGAACCTGGACACCGCCATGCAGTGTTACCAGGAACTGGACGCCACCGCCGTGATGATCAACGAAAGCACCACCTTCCGCGTCGACTGGATGCCCTTCGCCGGCGCCCGCCAGTCCGGCCACGGCGTGGGCGGCATCCCTCACACCATGAAGGAAATGCAGACCGAGAAAATGATGGTCTGGCGCTCCAGGGCCGTGCGCGGCTGATCAGCGGTCCACCCTTCAATGGGTGGACAACACAAAACCTGTAGGAGCGAGGCTTGCCCGCGAAGGCGTCAGGTCAGTCAATATTTGCTTTGACTGATACACCGCAATCGCGAGCAAGCGCACTCTCGCAAATTCAGACCAGCCCCCGGCTACCCGCATACGCCACCACCACCTGATTCAACGCAGCACTCAACTGGCGCTCATCCGCGGTTTCCAGTGCCGCCTCCAGGCTGTCCATGTACCCCAGCAACTGCGCCTTGACGTGTTGCGCGAACTCGGGGCTGACTTCCTGATCCTCGTAAAACAGCACATACGCACGACAGAACTCGCCGATCACGAAACACATTGCCGCGTGTTCGGGGATGCTGCGGATGATCTGCTCGCACTGCACCCGCACGCGTTTGAAGGCGTCGGTGCCGGGCAATGCCTGACGAAACTCCTGGACTGCGGTTGTGAAATTCATGGCGTACTCCTCGGACCTGGTTAACGATCGAATGAAAGGCGCTGGCCGTGCAGGCCGCAGAGAATGGCTGTGCCATCCCAGACCCGTTGGCCGTTGACGAACGTGCTGACGATGCTCGATGAAAAGGTGCTGCCCTCGAACGGACTCCAGCCGCATTTGGACAGGACTTCGCTGCGCTGCACGGTATGTGGCCGGTCCGGATCGACCAGCACCAGATCAGCCGCATAACCCTCGCGCAGAAAACCGCGACCGCTGACGTCGAACAGTTGCGCCGGCGCATGACTGACCGCTTCCACCACCCGCTCCAGCGTCAACTCACCGGCAAACACCCGCTCCAGCGCCACTTGCAGGGCGAACTGCACCAGCGGTACCCCCGACGGCGCTTTCTGGTAAGGGGCGTTTTTTTCTTCGAGCAGATGCGGCGCATGGTCGGTCGCCAGCACGTCGAGGCGACCTTCGGCCAGAGCCCGGACAATCGCCTGACGGTCACGCTCGCTCTTCACCGCCGGGTTGCACTTGAGCCGCATCCCTAGCCGCTGGTAGTCACTGTCGTTGAAGTGCAGGAAATGCACGCAGGTTTCGGCCGTGATGCGCTTGCCCTCCAGCGACCCGGGCTCGAACAGCGCCAGCTCTTCGGCGGTGGAAATGTGCAACACATGCAGGCGCGCGTCGTGTTTGCGCGCCAGGGCAATGGCCAGCCGGGTCGACTTGATGCACGCCTCGCGGGAGCGGATCAGCGGGTGCAGATGCGCAGGCAGGCTCTCGCCATAGCTGCGCAGCGCCTTTTGCAGGTTTTCCTCGATCATCGGCGAGTCTTCGCAATGGGTAATGATCGTCACCGGCGAGTCGCGGAAGATACCGTTCAACACTGCAGGATCATCCACCAGCATGTTCCCGGTAGAGGCTCCCATGAACACTTTGACCCCGGGTGTGCTCTTCGGATCGATCGCGCGGATCGCCTCAAGGTTGTCGTTGCTGGCGCCCATGTAAAACGCGTAATTGACCACCGAAGATTGCGCCGCGATGGCGTACTTGGCTTCCAGCGAGTCGCGATCCAGCGCTGGCGGCCGGGTGTTGGGCATCTCCATGAAACTGGTGATGCCGCCTGCCGCACAAGCCCGGGATTCGCTGGCGATGTCCGCCTTGTGGGTCAGGCCCGGTTCGCGGAAATGCACCTGGTCATCGATCATTCCCGGCAACAGCCAGAGCCCGGTGGCGTCGATCACCTGCTCCCCGGCGCGGGGATCGAGCGTCGGCGCAATCTGCGCGATCAGCCCGTTTTCGATCCGCAGATCGCTGCAAAAGCGCTGGCCCTCATTGACCAGCGTGGCGTGGCGAATCAGCCACGAATCAGGTGAAACGGTCATAGCGTCAGCTCCTGCATGGCGTGGTACAGCACTTGAGTCGCTGCAATGAAGTCATCCAGCGCCATCGCCTCGTACGGGTTGTGCGAACCGTGCTGGTTACGGATGAAGAGCATGGCGCTGCTGATTCCGGCGTTGGCGAAAACTGCAGCGTCATGCCCTGCACCACTCGGTGTCAGGACGCCTTCCCAGCCATGCTCGCGGGTCGTGCGCACGAAGGCGTCGACCCAGGGCTGATGCATGGCCGCCGGTTGCGTGTCGATGCGTTTGTCGAACTCGAAACGAACCTGGCGACGCTCCTCGATCCGGCGGATTTCGGCCTCGATCAAGGCATAAAAGGCGTCCAGCGTAGGTTGATGCAGGCTGCGGATTTCCAGGCTGAAATTCACTTCACCAGGAATGCGCGAGACTGCGTGATGAGCGGCGTTGGTGCCCAGGGTGCCTACCGTGACCACCAGATCGCGGCCGTCTTCCAGCCACTGGCCCCACAGCTCGTCGATGTGCGCCACCAGCTCACTGACGGCGAAAACCGAATCGTGGCGGTCTTCGCGGGACACGGCCCCGGAATGACCGTCCTCGCCCAGGCAACGCACCCGGTTGTGGCGCAGATTGCCGCGAATGCCGGGCACGATGCCGATGGCCTGACCCATTTTTTCCAAGGACTCGGCCTGCTCGATATGCACTTCCAGATAGCCGGCGAACTGCTCGCGATCGATCAGCCACTGCCGGCTGCGGATCGCCTCCAGGTCCGCGCCCACCGCCTGCATCGCTTCGCCCAGGGTTTGCTGATTGAAGCGGTTGACCAGGGTCAGATCGGCGGAGGTGAGGCCACCCATCAACGCCCGCGAGCCGATGTAGGACTTGCCGAACCAGGCGCTCTCCTCACCGCGCAGGCCCAGCACACGAATCGGTCGCGGGGTGCGCACCGCCTCCCGATCCAGCCGGCACAGGCACAGCAATCCTGCGACCACGCCCGCCAGACCATCGTAATTGCCGCCTTGAGGCACCGAGTCCAGGTGCGAGCCGATCCAGATCGCCGGCTGACCATCGTCATCGGCCCGCTGGAAAATCACGTTACCGGCACGGTCGCTGTGCACCTGCAAACCGTTGTCCCGGGCGAACTGAGTCAGGTAGTCGATCGCGGCGTTTTCACCGGCGCCATAGCTCTGGCGGGTGATGCCGATTTCCGGGTCCAGGGACAGTTCGCCGATCTCGCTGAACATCCGCTGTGCCTGCTGTTTCCAGAGCGCGTTCATGGCAAGGCTCCAAAGGCAGGGGCCGGGGAATCGTCGAGACTGCCGATCAATGAACTCAAGCGGCTGACGCCCTTGCGCCGGCAAAACACTTCCAGCTCGTTGACCATCAGGTTCATGGTCTTGGGGTGGATGAAGGTCGCCGTGCCGACCTGCACCGCGCTTGCCCCGGCATAGATGAACTCCAGCGCATCGTCGGCGGTGGCGATGCCGCCGCAACCGATCACCGGAATCTGCAGGGCTTTGGCGCACTGATAGGTCAGTCGCACCATCAGCGGTTTGATCATGGCGCCGGAAATGCCGCCCATGAAATTGCCCAGCCGCGCCCTGCCCTTTTCAATGTCGATCGACAGCCCCAGCAAGGTGTTGCCCACCACCACTGCATCGGCGCCTTCGTCCTGCGCGGCCAGGGCGATGTCGACGATCTCGCCGGCATTGGGGGTCAACTTGACCCACAGCGGCAGCGAGGTGCTGGCGCGCATCAACTTGATCACCTCCCGCGTGCTGTCGGCATGCATGCCGAAGGACGCGCCGTGGGCTTCGATGTTGGGGCACGAGATATTGGCCTCGATGCCCGCCACTCCCGGTACGTCGCTCAAGCGCGCGGCCAGTTCGGCAAAACCCTGAGCGCTGGGTGCGGAGATGCTGACGATCAGCGGCGAATCGAAATTGCGATAGAACGGCACCACCTTTTCGATAAACAGGTCGGCGCCTTTGCTCGGAATACCGATGGCATTCATCATGCCGTCGGCCAGTTCGCAGACCCTGGGCATCGGGTTGCCGCTGCGTTTTTCGCTGGTGATGGTCTTGGTCACCAGCGCACCCAGGGCATTGAAGTCCAACAGGTGAGTGAGCTCTTCGGCGAAGGTGCCGGACGCCGGCATCACCGGGTTCTTCAGGCGCAAGCCGCCGATGTTTACGCTTAGATCGATCATTCCAGCACCTCCGCCAGGTCGAACACCGGGCCTTCCAGACACACACGTTTGCCGATTTTCAAACCATCGACTTCGAACACATCGACGCAGCATTGGCACATGCCCAGGCCGCACACCATTTGCTGCTCCAGGGCAACCTGCCCGGCCAGCTGCAATTCGGCCGACAGGCGTTTGAGCAGGCGGGTCAGGCGTTTCGAGCCGCAGGTGAACAAGGCGTTGCTGCCCTCACGGGCAATCACCTGACGCAACAGGCTTTCGAGGTTTTCCAGGGAACTGCTGCCGTCTTCGTCCAGCACGCAGATGACCTCGGCACCAAGGGAAGCGAAGCGTTCGCGGGACAACAGGCTCTTTTCGCTGCGGGCGCTGAGCACGGCGGTCAGCTTGATGCCCAGGGCATGGGCCGCTTCGGCCAGCGGTGCCAGGGTCGCCAAGCCCACGCCGCGGGCGACGATGGTCATGTGCTGCCACTGCGGGTCGAGGTCGAACCCCTTGCCCAGTGGACCGAGGATTTCCAGAGTCTGCTGTGCGCCAAGGGTTTCCAGGCCGAAGGTGCCCTTGCCGGTGACCTTGTACAGAAACTCCACCTGGCCGCTGGCCGGATCGGCCTTGTAGGTGCTCATGGGACGACGGAAAAACGGTTTGTGCTCGCCTTCGCTGGGGCACAGCAGGTTGAAAAACTGCCCCGGCTGCGAGTGACAGGCCGCGCCATCGGCCTGCAGGATCAGACGCTTGTACTCGTCGTTGACCCATTCGTTGGACAGCACCACAGCCAGCGTATCGTTGGGCGGTGTGACGGCAATGGCCTGGCAGCAGCTTGAAATCCCGCTCATGTTTAAAGCCCTCTTTGTTCTTGTTCAGTGCTTTGTCTAATTTTTGATACTGTCGAGCCAAAAGAATCGCAACGCTGCCTGTAACCACGGCAACGTTGCGCTTCCCTACTTCAGTTATGGATTGACTCTACGCTTTGAAAAGCTGTTTGTCTAATTATTGATACAGCATTTCGGAAAAAAATTTCGCCGTGCGAAAGTCCCGATTCAAGCCTTACTTTTGTGCTGCTGCCTGAGGTTGTGCCACCTGTGCCGAGCCACTGTCGCCCTGGCTGCGCGGCAGCAGCAACAGCGTCGCGGCCATGGCCATCAGGTAGATCGATGCCAGCAGCATGATTGCCGCCGAGAACGAATACGCCAAGGCAATCGCCCCCACCACCAGCGGACCGAACCCGCCGACGCCACGACCGACGTTGAATAGAACGTTTTGCGCCGTGGCCCGGACCTGAGCTGGATAGAGATCGGAGATCAACGCACCATAACCACCGATCATGCCATTGACGAAGATGCCCATCACCACGCCGGTAAACAGCATGCTGATCGGGTCTGTCAGGTTGGCGTAGATCAGCACCATTCCCGCCGCGCTGGCCTGATAGAGCAAGAAGATCCGCCAGCGCCCGAAACGGTCGGCCAACTGTCCGAACAGCCAGATACCGAAGGCCATCCCCACTACCGTCGCGGCGGTCCAGGTGCCGGAGGCGGTCAGCGAGAAGCCGAACTGGCGCGACAGATAACTGGGCATCCAGATCATGATTCCGTAGTAGCCGAAGTTCTGCACCGACGTCAGGACCATCACACCGATGCTGGCCTTGGTCGTCGGCACATCCTTGAACAGTTGGCCAAAGCGCTGACTGAAGGAAATCGGATTGACCGTGGCCTTCACGAACTCTTCCGGCTCGCCCATGGTATGGCGAATCACGAATGACAGCAGCGCCGGCACCAGCCCGACCAGGAACATTCCACGCCAGCCGATATGCGGCAACAGCAAGGGCGTCAGCAGCGCAGCCGCCAGGACCCCGGCCTGCCAGCCCATGCCGACGTAGGATGAAGCGCGGTTGCGCTTGTTGGCCGGCCAGGTCTCGGCGATCAGCGCCATGCCGATGCCGAACTCTCCGCCCAGGCCGAACCCGGCCAGGGTGCGGTAGGTCAATAAATCCCAATACCCCTGCGCCAGCGCGCACAGACCGGTGAACACCGAAAACACCAGAATGCACACGCTGAGCATCTTGACCCGACCATAGCGGTCGCTGAGCTGGCCGAAGATCAGACCACCGGCCACAGCGCCGAGCAGTGTCCAGGTCACAAGAGAACCGGCTTCGGAGGTGGTAAGTCCCAGGCCAAGGGTGATGGCGGGCAGCATGAAACCAAGGATCAACAGATCGAACCCGTCCATGGCATAGCCGGTCACGCTGGCGATCAACGCCTTGCGCGGTGACGCATCCGCCATGGCGGCGCTTGAGTCGTTGTGAGTTTTCACAATCATTACCTCTTATTGTTATCACGGGTTTAAGGCGGGTAATTCTTCGCAGTTTACCGCCTGACTCATCCCTGTTAGGAAACAGCGCCGTCCTTCTATCGCCTGAGCGATGCGCTGAGTTTACGAACAAATGAGACTCGCTGTCTAATTTTTGATACGGGCAATGCGAAAAAATAATCCGCTCGCCTTACAGATGCCATTCCAGGTTTATCGATAACGCATCGACGTCCGTTCCCGGGCCGCTCTCGTTGCCGAACTTGTTGCGCCAGTACTCGTACCCCGGCCCGACCCAGAACACATTCTTTTCGCCCCAGACCATCTGCCCGACATCCAGCATCAACGAGGTGCGCATCAGCTGTTCGGCGGCGGTCGGACGGTTCTGGTAGTCGTCGCCCTTCTCGCTGCTGTAGGTGTAGAAGCCCTGGAACTTGAGCGGCAGACCGCCCGCGGTGAACGGCACACCCCAAGTCAGGTTGAACTGATAGAACCGATCGAACAGCAGATCGTTGTGATTGCCCGGCTTGCCGCACACATCCAGACCGCAGTGGTTCCACTCACGGGCGTACAGCAGGCTGGCGTCGAGAAAGCCCGTGGGCAAGGCAAACTTCAGCGTCGGGCCTACAACCAGCAGGCGCTTCTCGGACGCAAACTCGTTGTTCTTGGTATTGAGGTCGAAACCGGCGGTCAGAGCCACGTCCTTGACCGGGCCGAACGCCAGCGGTTTGTCGAACACCTTGCCGTATTGCAGCTGGTTGCGGTACGTCAGGTAAATCTCCGTAGCGCCCGTGCCGCCGCCCTTGGCCGGGTCGGTCCTGTCGGACTTGAACACATCGAGATTGATGAAGTTCTGCCCCAATTTGTAACTGCTGACGTGGGTGATTTGCAGGATGTTCTTGGCCACGTCTTTGGTTTTGCCGGGGTCGGTGTAGTGGTCGCTGTAGCGGTAACCGATCAGGGTGTCGCTAAAGCCCGGTGCGGCCAGGGCACAGGGCGCCAGAACCGACAGGGAAAGTGCCAGTGACAGCGCCGGCAACGAGGGCCTGGCGGTGGAATGATTCATGGGTGTGCTCCGTATTCTTATTGATTTAGGGGCGTAGCAGGTCGCGTAATCAGCGTTGGCTGTTCACGGCCTCTGGTTTTTTTCAGCTTTGACAAGGTCGGGGTTTCGGGTCGGCGATGTGCTCCAGGGCAGGTTTTCAGGCGTAAAAAACCCCGTCGCGCTGCAACGAGCGCGACCGGATTCGGGTTATTTCAGTCAGTGCAGAACAGACAGACGTGCAAGCGTCAGCCCGGAGCCAGGCTCGGTATGGGGATTTGGGGTGGGATACTCATGGACATGGCCGCACCGTTTTTGTATTTTTTAGACGAACGAATAATTTCGTCTAAATATTGATACAACGAAGTTGTTTCGCGGTCAACAGATTCTTCGGTTGAGTCGCATAAACGGTGCCCGGATACTTTCGGGGCTACCCTTTCGCCCCATGGACATCAGCCTTTCGGAGTTGCAGTGAGCCAAATCGACTACCAGGCCATCGGCGAACGCCTTCGGGCCTACCGCATCGGACGCCAGTTGAACGCCGACCAGGTGGCGGAGAAACTCGATATTTCCCGTGCGGCGGTATATCGCCTGGAGCTGGGCAAGATCGTCAAACTCGAAACCCTGGATCGCCTGGCACAGTTGCTCAAGGTGTCCCTGACCAGCCTGCTGGGTTCCGATACCGAATACTTCGACAACGCCCTGGGCTATTTCGAGCGCATGCGCCAACTCGAAGCGCGCTCGGTGAGCATCCAGTCGTACTTCGATCCGTTCTCCTACCTGCTGACCTCCCCCGCCTACACCGATCTGTTCAAGACCATGCTCGACGAGGCGCGGCCGAAGGATTTCGACGCCAGCCAGGAAGCCATGCAGGCGCAGATCCTCGAGATTCTGAATGAGCGTAAGGCGACCTTCTCCAAGCAGAAGTTCGAGGTGCAATCGATCATCAGCCTGCGCCAGATCGAGCGCTATCTGCACATCGGCCTGGTGGGTCGCCTTGATCTGCCGCCGAGCGTCAGGATGGAGCGCGCGTTGCTGGCCCGGCGCGAAGTCGAAAACTTGATCGAGCAGATCGGCAGCGAAGGTTCGCGGTTCAACATCTACCTGATCGACGAAACCCTGCCCAGCGCCACCTTCCAGATCTTCGAACAACCCCACACCAGCTATGTGGCGGTCAGCCCCTACCGCCTGGGCGAATTGCCCAACATTCATACCGGGATCGCCAGCGTGACCTCATCGCCCGAGGCGGTGGAGATGTACAAATCCATGACCCGTGGATTGCTCGAACGCGCGCATTCGGGCGAGGCGGCGAAACGGGAGTTGAGCAAGCTGCTGGCCAAGCTTTAAGTACGCTGTTGAATGTACCGGCCCCTTCGCGGGCCCGGCTCCCACAGATTCCTCTGTCGACTCAAAAATCTGTGACCGACACAAATCCCTGTGGGAGAGGGCTTGCCCGCGGAGGCGTCAGGTCAGTCAACATTTGCTTTGACTGATACACCGCCTTCGCGAGCAAGCTTCGCTCCTACAGAGCCGTACGAACGCCGGTACATGAGTTACTTGATGGCCGCTTTCAGCTGGTTGAGCAATTCGGCGGATTTGTCTTCATCATCCGACTCTTTCTTGTCGAACCAACTGGTGCCCTTCTCCAGGATCTCGGCGAGGATCGGGAAATACAGCTGTTTCTTCTTCGCCAGTTCAACCGGATCGGCGGCGGTGGCCTGGTCGAGAGCATTTTGGATGGTCGCGCGCTGGGTCAGCCACTGCGGGGTGGATTTCTCTTCCGGGCTCATGTTGTCGAGGAAGTTCAGCGCCGCCTTGGCTCGGCCGACCGGGTCGTTGGCGAATGGGTCGCGCCAGTTCTTCTTCTGATCTTCGGGGCCCACGTAATAGCCGGTGGCAAGTTGTGCCTGCTGGCGCATCAGCTCCTGCGCAGAAGCAATTTCTTCCTTGGTGAACTGACCGCCTTCGTTGCTGGCCACGGCGTACAGCGAGCGCCGATCCAGATCGCCCATCAGCGAATTGCGATCGGTCATGCTGTTGTCGTAGGGCTTGCCGCTGTCCTTCATCAGCGCGTACTTCTCGTCCATGCGCTTGCGGGCATCAAGGGCGACGTCGGCGAAGGTCTTGTCCTTGGAGCTGGAGGTTGCCCCGGGCTTGGCGGCGCCGAGGATCAGCGCATCGGCGTTCATCCCCTCGCGCACCGGAAAATACGGCGCATTGCTGGCGATGGCCGCGCTGTAATCGGTGGCGGTGCCGGAGAAACTCACCGAATCGTCATTCTGCGTCGCGTCTGCCGCCTGGCTGGCACCGTTGCCCTGGGCATTGGAGGTCTTGCTGCTGGCGGCGGAATAGGCGGCGATCAAGGCGCTGGATGAGGATGACGATGAGTTGACGTACATGATTCTTCCTTGTGGTTGATGGGCAACACAAAACCTGTGGGAGCGGGCTTGCTTGCGAATGCGGTGTGCCAGGCAACATCTCTGTCGACTGAATCACCGCATTCGCGAGCAAGCCCGCTCCCACAGGTTATCGGCCGCACGCTACATTTGCATAAATCAAATTGCCAGCGGCGAGCATCATCCCGCAAAACCCGTCCCAAGGCGTCTATACCAAAGCGTTAACCCCAGACACCCATGTCTGATATTCAGCCCCCTCCTTTACCCATAAATTTTCCCCAGCCGCCGAATGCAAGGCCACCAGCCTTGCGAGCGCTCCCTCCAGAACCGAATGGGTATTGAAAAATGACTGATGAGACCAGCGGAACCTCCCGTCGTGGCCTGATTACAACCGGTGCCATGGCTGCCGCCCTGGCCGTGGCGGTGCCGGCGCTTGCTGCGCATCAGGCCCCGTCCGCCGCCAGCACAACCGGCAACACCGGTGGCAAAGGCAACACCAAGGGCTCGGGCACCTTCACAGTCAAGGACGGCACGCAGATTTTCTACAAGGACTGGGGCAGCGGACAGCCAATCGTGTTCCACCACGGCTGGCCGCTTTCCAGCGACGACTGGGATGCGCAGATGCTGTTCTTCCTCGGCAAGGGCTTCCGTGTCATCGCCCACGATCGCCGTGGTCATGGCCGCTCGACCCAGACCGATACCGGCAACGAAATGGACACCTACGCCGCCGACGTCGCTGAGCTGATGGCGCACCTGAACATCACCAACGCCATCCATATCGGTCACTCCACCGGTGGCGGTGAAGTGGCGCGTTACGTCGCCCGTCACGGCCGTGGCCGCGTGGCCAAGGCGGTGCTGATCGGCGCCGTGCCACCGATCATGCTGCGCACCGCGAAAAACCCCGGCGGCCTGCCCATGGACGTTTTCGACGGCTTGCGCAAAGCCGTGGCCGACAACCGCGCGCAGTTCTATCGCGACTTCCCCACCGGTCCGTTCTACGGTTTCAACCGCCCGGGCGCGAAGGTCTCGCAGCCTGTGATCGACAACTGGTGGCGCCAGGGCATGAACGGCGGGATCAAGGCGCAATACGATTGCATCAAAGCCTTCTCGGAAACCGACTTCACCGATGACCTGAAAACCATCGAAGTGCCGACCCTGGTCCTTCACGGTGAAGACGACCAGATCGTGCCGATCGCCGATTCCGCGCAACTGACCATCAAACTGCTCAAGCGCGGCACCCTGAAAACCTACCCGGGCCTGCCCCACGGCATGTGCACCACCCACACCGAGGTGATCAACCAGGACCTGCTGGCGTTCATCAAGGGCTGATGTGCGGCGCTCTGAGCCTTGGCTATAAACCTTAGGCCAGAGCGTCTCCTGAGCTGCTTGAATAAAAGCTATTCGCATGACGCAGATCTGGATCTAGAATCGATACACGCAGACTGATCGACAGACCAATCCGAATCCCCGAAGATCTGCACCAGCCACCAACGGACACACCCCATGGACATAGCGCCACGATTCATCATCCATGAAACCGAGCACTGGATACTCAACCATCACATGTCGTCAAAGCTTCCCGGCTATCTGGTGCTGGGGACTCGTTACCCTGTCCGCTCGTTGTCCGACTTGCCGGAAGAAGCGCTGATCGAAATGGGCCCGCTGCTGGCCCGCGTGCAGAAAATTCTGCAAGCGGAACTGCAACCCAAATGGCTCTACATCAGCCGCTTCGGCCATGACCCGCGCTTCCCCATCCATTTTCACTACATCCCGGTCTACAGCTGGGTCGAAGACTTGTTCTGCAAGGACGATCGCTATCGCGTGCTGAAGAGTTTCGGCGTGGGGGCCGATGCGCATACATCGACCGATGGCGCAGAAATGACCCTTTACGTCTGGCGTGAATTCGGCGAGAGCCTTGAGCCCCCGAGCATTCAGGGGCCTTCGATCGAGCAGACCATCGAGCGCCTGCGGTTGGCGTTTGGGGGTCCCCTGCCATTTCATGCGGCGGAAAGACAGGCTGTTATCGAGCCGCTGCGCCAAGGAACTCACTGACCGCCGGGAGCACCCTGTCCGGGGCCTCGCGGTGCGGCACATGATGACAATCGTCCACGATCAGATACTCGCCCGTGCCAGTCGATAGCCGGGCGATGCGCTTGGGATGCAGGTCCGAACCGTATTCATCGTACTGACCATGAATGGCCAGCGACGGGCAGTTGATGGCGTCGACCGTGTTTTCGATCGTCCAGTCGCTGAACGCCGGGGATAGCCAGGTCTCTGTCCAGGCGGCCAACACCCAGGGCGCTTTCGCGCCGTGATACTTCTCCAGCCTGCCCATCTGTCCCGGCTGTGCGAATTGCTCCTTGGCGACTCGAATGCCTTCCAGGGTGCGATCCTCGACGAACGCCTGCGCCGACACCGTGATCAGGGCCGTGCATTGCTGCCCGTACCGGGACGCGCACACCGCCGCCATAGCCCCGCCAACGCTGTGCCCGAAGGCAATGAAATTTTCGATCCCCAACGCCGCCTTCAAATGCCCGAAAAACCCTGCGGCCTCATCGCGGATGAAGTGCAGAGGCAGCGTGCCGGGATACGCATCGGATTGGCCGAAACCGAGGCGGTCATAGGCAATCACTTCGTGCCCGGTCGCGCGGCACAGTTGCTCGGGGAAGTCGCGCCACAGGGCCACGCATCCCAGCGAGTCATGGAAAAGCACGATGGGCGGTTTCGCCGCAGTGCCCACACCCTCTTGCGGGAACCAGCGACTGACAAACAGCCGACCGTGGGGCGTATCGATCCAGAGCGTTTCATTACTGACGGACAAATGCATTCGGGGCCTCGTGGAGCAGTGATCACCGGACTGTAACAGCTTGTTGTACAACCGGCGCCCTGCGAGGCTCTTGCCGTTAGGCAAAGCGCTCATTACAATTGCTAATAATTCTCACTTAGAAAAAGCATTGACGCGATGAGTGACCTTCAGTCTGCGGTTTATCAGCACCACGTTCGCTGTGTCGAAGCCCTGTACGTCGACCATCAAGGCTGGCTGTACGGCTGGCTTCAGCGAAAACTGGGGAATCGCGTGGATGCCGCAGACCTGATGCACGATACCTTCACGCGCATCCTCGCCGGCAAGTCCCTGCCTGATCTTGCAGAGCCGCGGGCTTATCTGACCTGCGTGGCCAAGGGCATTCTCGTCAATTGGTATCAGCGTCAGGCGCTGGAACGTGCCTATCTGTCGGCGCTGGAGCAAATGCCCGAATCGCTGGCCCCCTCCCCCGAACAACGCTTCCTGATTCTGGAAACCCTGCATGAAGTCGATGCGATGCTCGATTCGCTGCCGGTGCTGGTCAAGCGCGCATTCCTGCTGTCGCAGATCGGCGGGATGAAATACCACGACATCGCGACGAAGCTGGATGTATCGCTGATAACCGTCAAACGCTGTATGAAGCAGGCCTTCGTCCAGTGCCTGACGTTGACGCCAGCATGAACGCCCCTTCGAAGATCAACCCCGTCGCCCTGGAAGAAGCTGCCGAGTGGCTGATGCGCTTGAGCGAGGGCTCGCTGAGCGAGCGTGAACTGCTGCAATGGCAACAGTGGCGAGCCAGCAACAGCGAATGCGAATTCGCCTGGCAGCGTGCGGAGACCCTGATGGGCAAGCTGGGCGGATTGCCGCCGGAACTGGCGATGCCGGCACTCGACCGGCCCGACAACCCGCAACGCCGGGCGATGCTCGGGCGCCTGGCCGCGTTGCTGGCCCTGGCCCCGGCGGGCTGGATCGGCTGGCAGTTGAACGAGCGCCTGGGCTGGACCGCCGACTATCACGCCGGGATTGGCGAGCGTCGCGAGTTGACCCTCGCCGATGGCAGTCAACTGACCCTCAATACCGATACCTCGGTCGACGTGAACTTCGATGCGCAACAGCGCCTGATTCGCGTGCGTCGCGGTGAAATCCTGGTGCAGACGGCGGCGGATATTCAGGTGCCGGGCCGGCCGTTCCGGGTCTCCACCGAACAGGGCCTGATGCAGGCGCTGGGCACCCGTTTCAGTGTTCGCGAAGGCGACGGTGTCACCCGATTGGCGGTGCTGGAGGGTCGGGTGCAGATCGAACTGTACAAACGCCCGCAGGCGACGCCGATGATCTTGAGTGCAGGTCAGCAAACTTCATTTTCTGCCTCTGTCATCGGCCCGATAAAGTCCGCCGACAGCGCCCTGATCGCCTGGAGCGAAGGCATGCTGGTGGCCGACGGCATGCCGCTGGGAGAGTTTGCGAAAGAACTGGCGCGTTACCGCCATGGCCTGGTGCGCTGCGATCCGGCGGTGGCCAAAGTGCGGGTTTCCGGGGCGTTTCCGCTGGACGACAACCGCCAGGCGCTGAACATGCTGGTGCAGACCTATCCGGTCAAAGTGAGCACGCATCTGGGCGGTTATTTGCTCACCATTTCCCCCGCCTGAACACCTCTGTAGGAGCGAGCACGCTCGCGATGGTGGTCAACGATGACGCTGGAAACCTGACGCCCCGCGGTGTCCCGTCCTCCATCGCGAGCGTGCTCGCTCCTACAGGTAAAAATATTTTTGCCGGGGGCTGATACTTTTTCCGCACTCGGCTGGCAAGGGAAGAAACACCCCTTTCCCTTGCCGACAGGATCACGACTCAAATGCCCGTTTTACGCGCCCCACGCTTCGCTCCTCCCCTGCGCCACACCCTTTTCGGCCTGCTGATCGGCGGCACCTGCGCCTCTGCGTGGGCGGCGCAACCGGCTGCCATCAGCGATGTGCGCAGCTATCAGATCCCGGCCGGCCCGCTGGGGCAGACCCTGTCGCGCTTCGCCGCCGACAGTCGCATCGCCCTGTCCTTCGACCCGGCCCTTACCGACGGCCAGCAAAGCCCCGGCCTGTCCGGCACCTATTCGCCACTCGAGGCGCTGAGCCGCCTGCTGAACGGCACCGGCCTGGACATGGTCCAGCGCAGCGATGCCAGCTACACCCTGGTGCGCTCGGCCAACAGCGGCGCGTTGCAACTGGGCGCGACAGCGATCAACGCCCAACTGCTCGGCGTGACCACCGAAGGCACGCATTCCTACACCACCAACGAAGTGAGCATCGGCAAGGGCAACATCAAGCTCAAGGACATCCCGCAATCGGTGTCGGTGGTCACCCGCCAGCGCATGGACGACCAGAACATGAACAGCCTGCAGGACGCCATGCGCCAGGTGACCGGGGTGACGATCAAGACCTACAACTCCGGTTCCAGCCTCAACGACGTGTACATGCGCGGCTTCCTGGTCGATCAGGTGCAGGTCGACGGCGTCTCGCAACCCACCGGCCAGGGCGACATGGCCACCTCATTCGACCTGGCGATGTACGACCGCATCGAAGTGCTGCGCGGCCCGTCCGGCCTGTACCAAGGTGCGGGCGAACCCGGCGGCACGATCAACGTGGTGCGCAAGCGCGCCCTTGGCCAATTCGCCATCGGCGGCGAACTGGCGGCCGGCTCGTACGATCATTACCGTTCCTCGGTGGACGTCACCGGTCCGTTGAATGAACAGGGCAACGTGCGCGGACGTTTCATCACCGCCTACGAGAACAACAAATCCTTTGTCGACTACGCGCAGAACGAACGCCCGATGGTTTACGGTCGCCTGGAATTCGACCTGGATCCGGCCACCACCCTGTCGGTCGGCGGCGCCTATCAGCAGAACCATTCCACCCCGGCCTTCGGCTTGCCCGCCTATGCCAACGGCAAGCTGCTGGACGTGCCGCGCTCGACCTTCGTCGATGCGAAGTGGAACGAACTGAACGAAAAAGTCTGGGAAACCTTCGCCGAAGTCGACCACGCTCTGGACAACGGCGGCCAGTTCAAGACCACCCTGACCTACCGCGACGCCGAAACCCCCAAGCGCAATTTCACCTGGGCCGACGGCGCGGTCGATCCGGACACCGGCGACAGCTGGGCCGTGGCCTACAACTACTACACCCACATCAAGACCATCGGCGCCGACAGCTTCGTCACCACCCCCTTCGAAGCCCTGGGCCGCACCCACGAATTCACCGTGGGCGCCGAATATCAGCACCTGGACAAGGACTTCACCTACGGTGGCGGCGACTACTTCCCGATCAATGTCTTTGATCCGGGCAGTATCGACATCCCGAAACAGGACTACGTGAAGGACAACGGCAACTGGTCCAAATCCGACCAGTACGGCCTCTACACCCGCGCCAAGCTCAACGTCACCGACTGGCTCGACGTGATCGGCGGCAGCCGCGTGACCTGGTACGAAAGCGAGGCGAAAAACGCCAACGCCTTCTTCAACAACTTCGGCAGCGCCAGCACCAGCATCAACCGCAAGGTCGTGCCCTACGGCGCGATCATCGGCAAGCTCACGCCCGAGCTGTCGGCCTACGCCAGCTACACCGGCGTGTTCAAGCCGCAGAGCGAACTGGGCGCCGACAACACGCCGATCGGTCCGCGTGAGGGTGAGCAATACGAGATCGGCCTCAAGCGCGAATTCTTCGACGGACGCCTGAACGCCAGCATCGCGGTGTTCCGCATCTACGACGAAAACCGCGCCGAATACAACAACAGCATTGCCGCCTACATGTCCGAGGGCAAGGCGCGCAGCCAGGGCTGGGAAACCGAGCTGAGCGGCAACCTGACCGACAACTGGAGCATCATCACCGGTTACGCCTTCACGTCCACCAAGTACCTGAACGCCGAGGACGGCTCCGAAGGCAAGACCTTCAGCACCATCACGCCCAAGCACAACTTCAACCTGTGGACCAAGTACGAATTCAGCGACGGCCCGCTCAAGGACTTCAGCGTCGCCGGCGGTGTTCGCGCGGTCAGTGACACCTACTACCAGCGTGAAGTGAAATTCCAGCAAGGCGGCTATGCCATCGCCACCGCGCAGGTGGGCTACAAGATCAACGAAAACCTCTCGACCACCCTGACCGCCAACAACCTGTTCGACCGCAAGTACTACGACCGGGTGGATGCATCGTGGGGCACCAACTTCTACGGCGATCCGCGCACCGTGACGCTGGCGGTGCGGGCGCAGTACTGAGCCCACGGAACCTGTAGCAGCTGTCGAGCTTGCGAGGCTGCGTCCGGCTGCGAAGCGGTCGTAAAACCTGTGTACCGGATCTGCCTGACAGACCAGGGTGCCCAAATTTACGACGGCTACGCAGCCGAACGCAGACTGCTACAGATCCGGCGACCTACACTCAAGTCGCCTTCCCCTCCCCAATCACATCATCCGCCCAACTGACCGCCGCCACGACCGTCGGGAACCCGATGGTGCTGGTAAGCGCAATCAACGCATGCCGAACCTGCTCCGGCGTCCCCCCCGCCTCCAGCGCCCGCCGCGCATGACTATGCACCGCCCCCTCCGAGCGAACCGCCGCCGCGGCACCCAGCTGAATCAACTGCACCGACAACTCATCCAGTGGCCCCGCATGCCGAACATTCGCCCCCAACGCCTCGACAGCATCCAGAAAATCCGGGTAAGTCCGTTTCAGGTTTTCGTACGTGGTGTGATCTCTCTTCTTCGCCATGTGAACTACTCCGCGAGCATGTAAACGCATTTCATTGTAGGAGTTGGTGGACACAAAATCCGTGGACGCCCCCGAACCACTGTAGGAGCGAGCATGCTCGCGATGGTGGTCAACGATGACGCTGGCTCTCTGAATGCCCTCGGTGTCTGGGCGTTCATCGCGAGCAGGCTCGCTCCCACAATGGGTTTGGGTATGCCCGAAAGATCAGGTCGGCTACCAGGCCGCCTTCGCGGGCAAGCCCGCTCCCACAGGTATTGTGGTTGACACAAAATCCATGGGCGATCCCGAATCACTGTAGGAGCGAGCATGCTCGCGATGGTGGGCAACGATGACGCTGGCGGTCTGAATGCCCGCGGTGCCTAGGCTCTCATCGCAAGCAGGTTCACTCCCACAGAATCAGCAAAAACTTGCAATAATTGACAGTAGGCTAAGCTATGTTCAGCCAATTGCTCACGATGCTCGCATCTGCAGGTTTGGGTTGTTTCTGGAGAGCGTCTGCAACGGCTATTTCAGACAGGCCCCCAACCCATTGCGCAGGACTTGCCTCGATGACCGAGCCTCTTCTCAGTTTCGACGAACTCAAGCGTGCCGCCGTCTCCGGCGAAATCGACACCGTTCTGGTGTGCATGGTCGACATGCAGGGCCGGCTGGTCGGCAAGCGATTCCAGGTCGAATTCTTCATCGACTCAGGCTACGAAGAAACCCACTGCTGCAACTACCTGCTGGCCGACGACATCGACATGGAACCGGTGCCCGGCTACGCCGCCGCGAGCTGGAGCAAAGGCTACGGCGACTTCGTCCTCAAACCCGACATGAGCACCCTGCGCAAGGTGCCCTGGCTGGAATGCACGGCCCTGGTGCTGTGCGACGTGCTCGATCACCACCATCGCCAGGACCTGCCCCACAGCCCGCGAGCGATCCTCAAAAGACAGGTGGAACGCCTGCGCGAACGCGGCTACAAGGGCATGTTCGCCTCGGAACTGGAGTTCTACCTGTTCGACGAAAGCTACGAAGCCATCCACAAGCGCAACTACTACAAGCCGAAAACCGCCGGCCACTACATCGAGGACTACAACATCCTGCAGACCACCCGCGAGGAACCGGTGATGCGGGCGATTCGCAAGCACCTGCAGGCCTGCGGGATTCCCGTGGAAAACTCCAAGGGCGAATGGGGCCCGGGCCAGGAAGAGATCAACATCCGCTACGCCGACGCCATGACCATGGCCGACCATCACGTACTCATCAAGCACGCCTGCAAGGAGATCGCGCAGCTGCAAGGCAAGTCGATCACCTTCATGGCCAAGTGGCGTTACGACGCCGCCGGTTCCAGCAGCCACATCCACAATTCGCTGTGGGACAAGAACGGCAAGAAGCCACTGTTCTTTGACGCCAAAGCCGAGTTCGGCATGTCGAAACTGATGCGCTCCTGGGTGGCCGGGCAGCTCAAGTACGCCGACGACATCACCTGTTTCCTCGCGCCCTACATCAATTCCTACAAGCGCTTCCAGGCCGGCACCTTCGCCCCTACCAGGGCGGTCTGGAGCCGCGACAACCGCACCGCCGGTTTCCGCCTGTGCGCCGAAGAGAGCAAATCGATTCGCATCGAATGCCGCATCGGTGGCGCCGATCTCAACCCTTACCTGGCCTTCGCCGCGCTGATTGCCGCGGGGCTGGCGGGCATCGACGAGAAACTCAGCCTCGACCCGCCCTACGAGGGCGACGCCTACGCCAATGAAGAGCTGCCCGAAGTGTCCAAGACCCTGCGCGACGCCAGCGCCGCCTTGAAGGGCTCGGCCATGTTGCGCGAGGCCTTCGGCGATGAAGTGGTCGACCACTACGTGCACACCGCCGAATGGGAGCAGAAAGAGTACGACCGGCGGGTCACTGACTGGGAACTGCAGCGCGGCTTCGAGCGTTATTGATCACTCCAGGGTTGGGCAATCATGACTGCAACGATTCAACTCATCTCGCCGGTCGATGGCCGGATCTATGCCGAGCGCCCGTACGCCGATGCCGGGCAGATCGAACAGGCGCTGACGGCGGCCACCAGCGCCCAGGCGCAATGGAAACTCAGACCTCTGAGCGAACGCGCGGCCTATTGCAGCGCCGCGGTGGACGCGATGCTGGCGATGAAGGACGACATCGTCCCGGAACTGGCCTGGCAGATGGGCCGTCCGGTGCGTTATGGCGCCGGCGAACTGCGCGGTTTCCAGGAGCGCGCCCGGCACATGATCGCCATCGCGCCGCAGGCGCTGGCTAACGTCGAGCCGACACCCATCGCCGGTTTCCGCCGGCATATCCAGCGCGATCCGCTGGGCACGGTGCTGGTGGTCGCGCCGTGGAATTACCCCTACCTCACGGCGGTCAACACCATCATCCCGGCGCTGATGGCGGGCAACAGCGTCCTGCTCAAGCACGCCTCGCAAACCCTGCTGGTCGGTGAGCGTTTCGCCGAAGCCTTCCGCCGTGCGCGCCTGCCCGAAGGGCTGTTCCAGAACCTGCTGCTGAGCCACGAGCAGACCGGCGCGATCATCGGATCAGGTCGTGTGCATCAGGTGAATTTCACCGGCTCCGTGCCCGCAGGCAAAGCCATGGAAAGGGCCGCCACCGGCAGATTCCTCGGCCTGGGCCTGGAACTCGGCGGCAAGGACCCGGCTTACGTGCGGGCCGACGCCAACCTCGAATACGCCGTGGAAAACCTGGTGGACGGCAGCTTCTTCAACTCCGGGCAAAGCTGCTGCGCCATCGAACGCATCTACGTCGATCAGTCCCTCTATCCGCAATTCATCGAACGCTTCGCCTCCTTCACCCGCCAGTACGTGCTGGGCAATCCGCTGGACGAAGCCACGACCCTCGGCCCGCTGATCAATCCCGGCGCGGCGGACTTCGTTCGCAAGCAGATCGCCGACGCGCTGGCCCAGGGCGCCAAGGCGCTGATCGAGCCCCAGGCCTTCGCCCCCGACGTCTCGGGCAGCGCCTACCTGGCGCCGCAGGTGCTGGTCAACGTCACCCATCAAATGTCGGTGATGCGCGATGAAAGCTTCGGTCCAGTGGTCGGCATCATGCCGGTCAGCGGAGATGACGAAGCGGTGGCCCTGATGAACGATAGCGAATTCGGCCTCAGCGCCTCGATCTGGACCTCGGACCTCGCCGCCGCCGAACGCCTGGGCAACCGGGTCGACACCGGCACCCTGTTCATGAACCGCTGCGACTACCTGGACCCGGCGCTGGCCTGGACCGGGATGAAGAACAGCGGGCGCGGCGTGACTCTGTCGAGCCTGGGCTACGAACACCTGACCCGCGCCAAATCCTTCCATTTGCGCCACGAGATCTGAACCATGAGCCTGAAGGGAAACTGGAACTACCCCACAAGCATCCGCTTCGGCGTCGGGCGCATCAGCGAGCTGGCCGAGATCTGCCGCAGCCAGGGCATCCAGCGACCCTTGCTGGTCACCGACAGTGGCCTGGGCAAGGCGCCGATCACCACCGCAGCGCTGGAGGCCTTGCGCGGTGCGGGGTTGGGAGCCGAGCTGTTCTGCGATCTCAAGCCCAACCCGGTGGAGGCCAATCTGGCCGGCGGGCTTACGGCCTGGCGAGCCGGCAATCACGACGGCGTGGTGGCTTTCGGCGGCGGCAGTGGCCTGGACATGGGCAAACTGATCGCCTTCATGAGCGGCCAGACCCGCCCGGTATGGGATTTCGAGGACATCGGCGACTACTGGACCCGTGCCGATGAAAAAGGCATCGCCCCGATCATCGCGGTGCCGACCACGGCGGGCACCGGCTCGGAAGTGGGCCGCGCGGCGGTGATCATCGACGATCGCACCCACACCAAACGCATCATCTTTCACCCGAAAATGATGCCCCGGGTGGTCATCAGCGACCCGGCGCTGACCGTCGGCATGCCGCCGAAAGTTACCGCCGGTACCGGCATGGATGCGCTGTCGCATTGCCTGGAAGCCTACTGCGCACCCGGCTTTCATCCGCTGGCCGACGGCATCGCGGTGGAAGGCATGCGCCTGGTGAAGCACGCGCTGGTGCGTGCCGTACATACCCCGGACGATCTCGACGCCCGCGCCAACATGCTGGCCGCCGCCGCGATGGGCGCCACCGCTTTCCAGAAGGGACTGGGCGGCATGCATGCCCTGGCCCATCCCATCGGCGCGCTGTACGACACCCATCACGGCATGACCAACGCCACGCTGATGCCCTATGTCCTGAAATTCAATCGCCCGGCCATCGAAGAACGCATCGTCCGCCTGGCCGCGTATCTGCAACTGCCCAAACCCGACTTCGACGGTTTCATGGCCTTCGTCCTCAAACTGCGCAAGGACATCGCCGTGCCGCACACCCTGTCCGAGCTGGGGGTGGATGACAAGCAGGCCGAGTTGATCGCCGATATGGCGGTGGTCGATCCGTCGGCGGGTGGGAATCCGTTGCCGCTTACCAAGGCGGGAGTTTCGGAGATTTTTGCGGCGGCGTTTCACGGTCGCTTGTAATGCAGCGATGAGTACTTTGCAGTGAGGGAATTTTGTGGCGAGGGGGCTTGCCCCCGTTGGGTCGCGCAGCGGCCCCAAAAAATGGGA
>NZ_JAIQWX010000230.1 GCF_020164475.1 Pseudomonas sp. REP124
CAACTGACCCACCGTATTCGCGAGCAAGCCCGCTCCCACAAGGGAAAGTGTCAGGCCTGTACGGCCAGGCCGTACTCGGCCGACGCATCCTGCAGCCACAGCCACCAGTAGTCCGAGAAGCTGCGGCGGATCAGCAGTTCCCAGGTGTCTTCGGCGGTGTGGCGGATCACCAGTTGCGACTTGGCGAAGACGGTGCCGACGGCCTTGCCTACCGGGAAGCTGTTGGGGTGCACGTCGTAGCTGGTGGACTTCATCAGCACTTGGCGCACGTTCGGGCCGGTCAGCTCGAGGATCTGCTGACCACCGCTGACGTTGACGATCTGGATGTGCAGATCGCCCAGCGCCTTGCGCAGTTTTTGCTCGGCAGCGAACTCTTCACCGCTCGGCACGATCAGCAGCCACTCGTCCGGGCCCATCCATTGCAGGCTGGTTTCGCCTTTGACGATGACGGCCAGTGCGCCTGGCAGTTCGATGCCCAGGGCCTTGTGCACGCCAGCGGCGAACGCTGCGTCATGGGCGTCGCCACGGATGGTCAGGTGGCCCAGGAGTTTCTTCTCGCGCACGGTCACGCCAGCGCTCTTGCGGCCCTTGCCCACCAGGCTGGCGAGGTCGGCGTGATGCAGCGACGACTCGGCCTTTTCCCCGGTGGTTGGGCGTTGTTGGTAAACATTGGCTGCGGTCATAAGGCACCCTTTCTGAATTCTGTTGGTTCCGGCTACTGTGGTGGCTGTACTGCCGCCTTCGCGAGCAGGCCCGCTCCCACATTTGTCTGCGTTCCCCTGTGGGAGCGGGCTTGCTCGCGAATGGGCCGACTCGGTGTCATTGCCCATCCGCAAGGCTTGGAGCCACTACACGTTCTGGCGCTCACCCTTCGGATCGAAGAACACCGAAGAAACGATTTCCGCCTCGATCACGCTGCCGTCCGCCAGTGGCGCGAATACGCGTTCGCCCATGCGGTTCAGACCGCCCTTGACCACGCCCATGGCAAACGAATAGCCCAGGGAGTTGTGCAGGTAACTGGAGGTCACGTGACCGACCATGGTCATCGGGATCGCCTGTTTGGTGTTGAACACCAGTTGCGCGCCTTCCGGCAGCCAGACGTTCGGATCGATCGGCTTGAGGCCAACCAGCTGTTTACGCTGATCACGCACGCAGTCTTCACGGTTCATGCCGCGCCAGCCGATCCACGAGAACGGTTTGGTGCGACCGACACACCAGCCCATGTTCAGGTCGTCAGGAGTCATCGAGCTGTCGGTGTCCTGGCCAACGATGATGAAGCCCTTCTCGGCCCGCAGGACGTGCATGGTTTCGGTGCCGTACGGGGTCAGGTTGTACTTCTTGCCGGCGTCGACGATTTTCTCCAGCACGCCCATCGCATAGTCGGCCTGCACGTTGACTTCGTACGACAACTCACCGGTGAACGAGATGCGGAACACCCGGGCCGGAACGCCACCGACCAGACCTTCTTTCCAGGTCATGAACGGGAAGGCTTCGTTGGTCAGATCGATGTCGGTGACTTCGCTGAGCAGCTTGCGGCTGTTCGGTCCGGACAGGGTCATGGTTGCCCAGTGATCGGTCACGGAAGTGAAGTACACCTTCAGGTCTGGCCATTCGGTCTGCTGGTAGATCTCCAGCCACTGAAGTACGCGAGCCGCGCCGCCGGTGGTGGTGGTCATCACGAAATGGTTGTCGGCCAGGCATGCAGTCACGCCGTCGTCGAACACCATGCCGTCTTCTTTGCACATCAGGCCGTAACGCGCCTTGCCCACGTCGAGCTTGGTCCAGGCGTTGGTGTAGATGCGGTTGAGGAACTCGCGCGCATCCGGGCCCTGAATGTCGATCTTGCCCAGGGTCGAGGCGTCCAGCAGGCCGACGCTGTCGCGCACGGCTTTGCATTCGCGCTTGACCGCTGCATGCATGTCTTCGCCGCTCTTCGGGAAGTACCAAGGGCGTTTCCACTGGCCGACGTCTTCGAACTCGGCGCCGTTTTTCAGGTGCCAGTGATGCAGTGCGGTGAAACGCACAGGTTCGAAGATATGCCCGCAGTGACGACCGGCCACGGCGCCGAAGGTCACCGGCGTGTAGTTCGGACGGAACATGGTGGTGCCCATCTGCGGGATGGTCACGTTCAGCGAACGGGCAGCGATGGCCAGGCCGTTGACGTTGCCGAGCTTGCCCTGATCGGTGCCGAAGCCCAGTGCGGTGTAGCGTTTCACGTGCTCGACCGACTCGAAGCCCTCGCGGGTCGCCAGTTCGATGGCGGCGGCGGTGACGTCGTTCTGCAGGTCGACGAATTGTTTCGGTGCCCGTGCGGTGCTCTTTTCATGCGGAACCTGGAACAGCGCCAGAGTCGGCTCTTCCAGACGCGTCAGTGCTTTGGGCAAGGTCGCTTCGACCGCCGCGAAGCCGGCTTCGCTGGCAGCGCGCACGCCCCCTTCAAAACCATCGGCCAGGGAATCACCCAGAGCGTAGACGCCATTGATGCCACCGACGCACACGCGCTTCTGCGGTGCTTCGCCCGGTACGAAACCGAGGATGTCTTCACGCCAGATCGGCTTGCCACCCAGGTGCGAAGCCAGGTGAACGATCGGGCTGTAACCACCGGAGCTGGCGATCACGTCGCAATCGAGCCACTCGCCAGGGCTGGTGACCTTGTGGCCTTTGACATCGATTGCAGATACACGGGCAGCGGTCACGCGCTTGCTGCCACGGGCCTCGATCACGGCGCTGCCGGTGAGGATGCGGATGCCCTTGGCGCGTGCTTCTTCCACCAGCGCACCGCGAGGGTTGCTGCGGGCGTCGGCGATGGCCACCACTTGCAGGCTGGCATCGAGCCAATCCAGGGCAACGCGGTAGGCGTGGTCGTTGTTGGTGGTCAGTACCAGCTTCTTGCCCGGTGCCACGCCGTAGCGACGAACGTAGGTCGATACAGCGCCGGCGAGCATGTTGCCCGGCACATCGTTGTTGCCGTAGACCAGTGGACGCTCGTGAGCGCCGGTCGCCAGCACCACACGTTTGGCACGCACGCGGTGAACGCGCTGACGGACCTGGCCAATCGGTGCGCGATCGCCGAGGTGATCGGTCAGGCGCTCGTGAATGGTCAGGAAGTTATGGTCGTGGTAGCCGTTGACGGTGGCGCGCGGCAACAGCAGCACGTCCGGGGTGTTCTTCAGTTCGGCAACGACGCTGGCGACCCATTCGGTGGCTGGCTTGCCGTCGAGGCTTTCGCGGGAGTCGAGCAGGCTGCCGCCGAACTCTTCCTGCTCATCGGCCAGGATCACACGGGCGCCGCTGCGCGCAGCCGCCAGTGCAGCCGCCAGACCCGCAGGGCCTGCGCCGACGATCAGCACGTCGCAGTGCTGGTTCATGTAGTCGTAGGTGTCCGGATCGTTCTCGGTCGGCGAGCGGCCAAGACCTGCGGCCTTACGAATGTACTTCTCGTAGGTCATCCAGAACGATTGCGGGTACATGAAGGTTTTGTAGTAGAAGCCCGGCGGCATCAGCTTGCCACCGACCTTGCCGAGAATCCCCATCATGTCGTTGTTGACGTTCGGCCAGCCGTTGGTGCTGTTGGCGACCAGGCCCTGGTACAGCGCCTGTTGAGTGGCGCGTACGTTCGGGATCTGGGTGGCTTCGGTAGCACCGATCTGCAGCACCGCGTTCGGCTCTTCGGTACCGGCGGCGAAGATGCCCCGTGGACGCGAATACTTGAAGCTGCGACCGATGATGTCGACACCGTTTGCCAGCAGTGCAGCAGCCAGGGAGTCGCCTTCAAAGCCTTTGTAGCTCTGGCCGTTGAAAGTGAAGCTCAGGACTTTGTTGCGGTCGATCCGTCCGCCGTTGGACAGGCGATTGATCTGGCTCATACCTTCTCTCCCAGAGCCGTGGTGGCCGCTTTCGGGCTATCGGTCTTGTCGGTGAATTGTGGCTTGGTGCCGATCTTGTAGGTTTCGAGAATCTCGTAGGTCACGGTGTCGCGGGTGGCGTTGAAGTACTGACGGCAACCGGCGGCGTGAATCCACAGTTCATGGTGCAGACCGCGAGGGTTGTCGCGGAAGAACATGTAGTCGCCCCACTCCTCGTCGGTGCAGCTGTTCGGATCCAGTGGACGCGGGATGTGCGCCTGGCCGGATGCGTGGAATTCCTCTTCGGAGCGCAGCTCGCCGCAGTGAGGACAGAAGATATGCAACATGGGGATTTCTCCTGTTAGTGGGCAACCGCAGCAGCGCCGTGTTCATCGATCAACGCACCGTTGTGGAAACGGTCGATGGAGAAAGGTGCGGCCAGCGGGTGCATTTCACCCTTGGCCAGGCTCGCGGCAAATACGTTGCCCGAACCAGGTGTTGCCTTGAAGCCGCCGGTGCCCCAACCGCAGTTGAAGAACATGTTCGGCACCGGAGTCTTGGAGATGATCGGGCAGGCGTCCGGCGTGGTGTCGACGATGCCGCCCCACTGACGGTTCATGCGTACGCGCGACAGCACCGGGAACATTTCGACGATGGCCTGGATGGTGTGCTCGATCACCGGGTACGAACCACGCTGGCCGTAGCCGTTATAGCCGTCGATACCGGCGCCGATCACCAGGTCGCCCTTGTCGGACTGGCTGATGTAACCGTGCACGGCGTTAGACATGATCACACTGTCGATGATCGGCTTGATCGGCTCGGACACCAGCGCTTGCAGCGGGTGGGATTCGATCGGCAGACGAAAGCCCGCGAGCTTGGCCATGTGCCCGGAGTTACCGGCGGTGACCACACCGACGCGCTTGGCGCCAATGAAGCCCTTGTTGGTTTCCACGCCGATGCACACGCCGTTTTCCTTGCGGAAACCGATCACTTCGGTCTGCTGGATCAGGTCCACGCCCAAGGCATCGGCGGCACGGGCAAAGCCCCACGCCACGGCATCGTGACGGGCCACGCCGCCGCGACGCTGAACGGTAGCGCCCATCACCGGGTAGCGGGTGTTCTTGGAGCAATCCAGGTACGGAATCTCGTCCGCGACCTGCTTGGCGTTGAGCAGTTCGCCGTCCACGCCGTTGAGGCGGTTGGCGCTGACCCGACGCTCGGAATCACGGATGTCCTGCAAGGTGTGGCACAGGTTGTAGACGCCGCGCTGGGAGAACATCACGTTGTAGTTCAGATCCTGGGACAGGCCTTCCCACAGTTTCATCGCGTGTTCGTACAGGTGCGCCGACTCGTCCCACAGGTAGTTGGAGCGAACGATGGTGGTGTTGCGCGCGGTGTTACCGCCGCCCAGCCAGCCCTTTTCAACCACGGCCACGTTGGTGATGCCGTGTTCCTTGGCCAGGTAGTAGGCGGTCGCCAGACCGTGCCCGCCACCGCCGACGATGACCACGTCGTAAACCTTTTTAGGGGTCGGCGTGCGCCACATCCGCTGCCAGTTTTCGTGGTGGCTGAGAGAGTGTTTGAAGAGGCCGAAGCCTGAGTAGCGTTGCATAGTCATTTACTCCAAAACCGCACTCAGCGATAAACCGGGAAGTCAGCGCACAGGGCCGAGACTTGCTGGGCAACGTTGGCTTCGACGTCGGCATCGCCGAGGTTGTCGAGGATGTCGCAGATCCAGCCGGCCAGTTCCACGCACTGCGCAACCTTGAAGCCGCGAGTGGTCACAGCCGGGGTGCCGATGCGCAGGCCGGAGGTGACGAACGGCGACTGCGGATCGTTCGGCACGGCGTTCTTGTTCACGGTGATGTGGGCGCGACCGAGGGCTGCGTCCGCCTCTTTGCCTGTGAGGCCCTGACGGATCAGGCTGACCAGGAACAGGTGGTTATCGGTGCCGCCGGACACTACATCGTAGCCGCGTTTGATAAACACGCCGGCCATGGCCTGGGCGTTGTCGATCACTTGCTGCTGGTAAGTCTTGAAGCCAGGCTCCAGTGCTTCCTTGAAGCACACGGCCTTGCCGGCGATCACGTGCATCAGCGGGCCGCCCTGGGCGCCGGGGAATACCGCAGCGTTGAGCTTCTTCTCGATCTCTTCGTTGGACTTGGCCAGGATCAGGCCGCCACGTGGACCGCGCAGGGTCTTGTGAGTGGTGGTGGTGACCACGTCGGCGTACGGCAGCGGGTTCGGGTACAGGCCAGCAGCGACCAGACCGGCCACGTGGGCCATGTCGACGAACAGCAGCGCGCCAACCTTGTCGGCGATCTGGCGGAAGCGCGGGAAGTCCAGAGTCTTGGAGTAAGCGGAGAAGCCGGCAACGATCATCTTCGGCTTGTGCTCGACGGCCAGACGCTCGACTTCGTCGTAGTTGATCAGGCCGGTGTCGGTGTCGATGCCGTATTGAACGGCGTTGTACAGCTTGCCCGAGGACGACACCTTGGCACCGTGGGTCAGGTGACCGCCGTGGGCCAGGCTCATGCCCAGGATGGTGTCGCCGGCTTGCAGCAGGGCCAGATAAACGGCGCTGTTGGCCGAGGAGCCGGAGTGTGGCTGGACGTTGGCGTAATCGGCGCCGAACAGTTGCTTGGCGCGTTCAATGGCCAGGGCTTCAACCTTGTCCACGTGCTCGCAGCCGCCGTAGTAACGCTTGCCCGGATAGCCTTCGGCGTACTTGTTGGTCAGGCCGCTGCCTTGCGCTTGCATGACGCGCTTGCTGGTGTAGTTCTCCGACGCAATCAGCTCGATGTGATCTTCCTGACGTTGCTCTTCGGCATTCATTGCCGCCAGCAGTGCATCATCGTAACCCTGGATCTGGTCTTGCTTGCTGAACATCGCGTCTCTCCCAGCGGCATCTATGCGCCATTCGTCTCGGTAAGGCACTGGCGGTTCGCCCTTGCCCTTTGAATGCGATGTTATGACCGGTGCAGGCAGGTCAAATGCCTATGGGCGCCACGCAAAGGTGCGTTTACGACATGACGGGAATCGGACCGTTGGAACGCAATCGCAAGTACGCCTCAATCCCTTGTGGGAGCGGGCTTGCTCGCG